>WGBT01000318.1 GCA_015494185.1 Hyphomicrobiales bacterium
ACCTTACCGGGGCTTGAACCGGATGGCAAACGGATCTGGACCTATAAGGAAGCGCTGCAGCCCGATATCATGCCGCGCTCGCTCATCGTGATCGGCTCAGGGGCCATTGGTGTTGAATTTGCCAGCTTTTTCAATACCCTTGGGGCAGAAACCACGGTGGTTGAGCTGGTTGAGCGCATTTTGCCGGTGGAAGATGAAGAAATCTCAAAGCTTGCGCACAAGGCCTTCCAAAAACAGGGCATGACGCTGCATACCGGCACCAAGGTGACCAGCTTGACCGCTCACGAGGCGGGGGTGACTGCGGTGCTCGACAAGGGCGGCGAACAGATCACCGTTCATGCTGAACGCGCCATTTTGGCTATTGGCATTACCGGCAATGTGGAAAATCTAGGGCTGGAAGAGCTTGGTGTTGCGGTTGAAAAAGGGCATATCGTGACCGACCGTTGGGGTGCGGCCAATATTGCCGGCATTTATGCCATTGGCGATGTCGCCGGGGCGCCTTGGTTGGCGCATAAGGCGTCCCATGAAGGGGTGGTTTGTGTTGAGCGCATTGCCGGCGTCAGTGGGGTGCATCCGCTGAACAAGGCCAATATTCCCGGCTGCACCTATTGCTGGCCGCAGATTGCTTCGGTGGGGTTGACGGAATCGGCTGCCCGGGCGGCGGGACACGATGTGCGCGTTGGCCGCTTTCCCTATCAGGCCAATGGCAAGGCGATTGCGCTTGGGGAAAACGAGGGGTTGATCAAGACCGTGTTTGATGCCAAGACCGGTGAGCTGCTTGGGGCTCATATGATCGGTGCGGAAGTCACTGAGCTGGTGCAGGGTTTTGCACTGGCGCGCACGCTGGAGACGACCGAGGCTGAACTGATGCAGACCATCTTCCCCCACCCCACCTTGTCGGAAATGATGCATGAAAGTGTGCTCGATGCGTTCGACAAGGTGCTGCACATTTAGGTTCTGCTTTCTGTTCTTTACCTAGAGCACAATCCGAAAACCGGTCCCCGCTTTTTGGATTGTGCTCTATTAAGTTCAAATACAATGTGAGACAATCCTTTAACCACTTGGTTGCCTTTAAGCCATCCTTTTGGCGCCATCGTCGCTCGCCTCACCCTTTCCCGGGTGAGCGGCGATGGCTCCCGGGAGGATGGCGGGCTATCCTTCTGGTGAAAAGGAAGCGAGCTTTCGGCTATCGGATAGGAAGAACAGCCAATTTCGGGAAGGCCCAAATTATATTCTAATACCATTGGTTCCTGACCTTTTCGCCGTTGTGGCTTGATCGGGTTTAACCCAACCGTTGGGAAATCCGGGAGACGAGGGGAGCAATGTGGCGGCGCAGTTTTTCAGGGATAGCGGCCATCAATCGTTTGCCGCCTTGCCGTAGCATCTTGATGTAGAGCATCATATGAAGTTGCCCCAGCACGCTGGTGGGCACGGCGAAGTCATAGACCGGCATGGTCTGATTGCACCATTGCATCTTGTAGCGGTCGGCCGGGGCCAGAAGATCAAAGACTTTGACGCCGCGGGTGATACAGTCACGCAGCGTGTCTTCCATTTGCAATGTTCCCGGCGAGTGCCGTTCATATTTCGGATGATAGACACCAATATGAGCGATGTAATGGCCCTTGTGTTCGAGCCCCAATTCGATTGCGGCGGGCTGGCCAGAAACGCACCATCGTGTCACCCGTGATGAGACGGGGCGGTTTCGGGAGGCAAACGCGGCGGCAAAAAAGGCTTCCAGACGCTCATCGGCATAGGCTCGTGAAACTAGGCCGCGCTGTTTGAGCCAATAACGCTTCATTTCGATAGCCTCGGCCGCAACCCGGCCAGCTTCGGGGCTAGCGTTGAGAAACTGGTAAGAAATTTTCCCAATTTCTTCCATGCGGCGCCGGTGGCGGCGGCGGTTTTTACGCAGTTTTTTGGTGACCTGCTTATTATAATCTTCATAATTGGAAAAGCGTGTCAGATCGAGATAAGGAGCTTGTTCGGTCTGGGTGATTGCTGCACCTTGGGTTTGCAGGAAGGCGGCAATATTCGAATCGGCACGGACTTTGCGTAAAAACAGCCCATCAGCCCCCAGTTTCTTGCAGATGAAATCATAAGCCTGTTTGAGCCAAAGTTCAGTGAGCCGGGTCTGTTTCACCAAGACATCGCCATATTGCGAAACCGGATCCCCCATCCACTGCAATTGCGTAAAGCCGAGGCGGCGGGTGAGCAGGAGCGGCCAAATCAGCACGACAAGACCCTTTTTAGCGCCACCGGTTTTGCCAACAACCAGTTTGATTTCGCTGTCTGGCTGGGTTGTCCCGTAATGGATCATCCAGTGCCAATTCCAGTTGAAGCTCAAGAAATGATGATGAGGCAATGAATCAGATTCAAACAGTTTGTTCCAATCCTCTTCCAGCGCACGCATCCCTTCAAGATTCGAGATGACAGAAAATTCAAGCCGGGTGAAGTCACGCCAGTTCTGCTGAACGGAAGACGAAAGGGACTGGGTTGGCGTGCTTCGGTAGACAATATCCGGATCAGCGGGTGGGGAGGCTGGATTGAGCATTTTCATATCCTCTAGGTGATTATTCCTGAACAGACTGCTTTAGCATGGGCGGTTCTATCCGGCTTTGCTGGGTGGAAGCAATATTCATACCAGATTTTATGATTTGGCAAAAAGAATAGGATCGAACTCAAGGATATTTGGTTGCGAAATCAAGTTCTTATGTTAAGATTATTTGGACGCTAAAGGAAAAATAGCTTTCAAATAATAATTTGAGGTAAAAATCAGAAGGCCGGTTCCAGAAGAGCCAGAGAGCCAGAGAGCCAGAGAGCTAGGAGAGCCAGAGAGATTGAGAAGGTATTTGGGGATTTCGGTTAAACTTGCGTACCCTTTTTTATGATGTGGAGGCTGGTGAAATGTCTGAATTTAATCATGTAACGGGTAAACTTCCAGCAAGCTATTGGCGCGGTATACTGATTTTTTCAGTACTTTGGCTGGTCATTGGTTTTGGCGCTGCCATTGCTTGGGGGCAGCAATATCCAACGGGTAAATTCACCGAACGAATGATCATCGAAGATTGACGGGTGTGGGAGCGGGGGGCTTTGTCCTTTGTCTGCGGCTTTTCAGTGAGGGTGTTATAGGTTATGCACGTTATAGTAGTCCATGCCGGTGTTCAGTGATGGGTTTCAGTGTTCGTTTCCCTTGGGGCGCCCAAACTGAGGCTTTCGGTCTGGTGATCCCGTAGGTATATTTTCCCGTAGGTATATTTTATTGGGGGCTGTCCTAGATAACCCAGTTTGAGGGTATCATGGACGGCATGAGGAGGTTACGCAGAAAAAGCCGGTTGAGCTGGTATAAGCAGGAGCGTCTGATTGAGCATTTTGTTGCCGGCACAACGGCACGCACGGCAGCTCGATTGGTAGGTGTTCATCGCAATACCGCCGCTTATTACTTTCACCGCCTACGCGAGATCATCGCCTATGAGCTGGAGAAGGAAAGCGAGGAGCTGCTGGCTGGCGAGATTGAGGCGGATGAGAGCTATTTCGGCGGCGGGCGCAAGGGCAAGCGCGGGCGAGGCGCCGCCGGAAAAGTGCCTGTTTTCAGGCTGTTGAAGCGGGGTGGCAGGGGTTATGTGAAGATCATCGAAGAGATGCTTCCGGCAAGACGCTGATGTCGGTCATTCGCCGCAAGATCGTGCCAGACGGCATCGTTTATACGGACTGCTGGAAGGCTATGATGTGTTGGATGTTTCCGATTTCCATCATGTGCGGATCAACCATTCCGAACTCTTTGCAGAGGGGAGGAACCACATCAACGGGATCGAGAATTTCTGGAGCCAGGCCAAACGCATTTGCGCCGTTTCAATGGCATTCCGAGGGCGCATTTCGAGCTGTTTTTGAAGGAGTGTGAATGGCGTTTCAATCGCCGTGATCCAAAAGCGAAGATCAAGCAATTGAAACAATGGGTTAGGAAATATATGGGCTAGTTATCCAGGACAGCCCCTTTTATTGACCTTTCCATGCTTTTCGTATCCCTTTGGAGTTCCTTCGTCAATTGAACTGCATAGGAATGTAGATCAGGGAACGCCGGTATGAGAAGGGTTTGAGCAAAGGGCGAGATGGGGGAGGCTATGGGATCATCGTCGTTGTGGGGCATATTTCAAAACAACGTCGGCAGCCAGCTCTCCGGGGCTTTTGGAACCGTCGCCGACCTGCATTCGGCTGGCGATTTTGGCAAGACGCTGTTTTTGGGTTCGACGTTGTGGGGTCTGTGTCATCAGGGGGACAACCGCCGCGGCAAGCTGATCTGGGGTGCACTGTTTTTGCACGAATTCCGGAATCAATTTCTCGCCAAGCACCAGATTGGCAAGTACGATGGTATCGGTGGTGACGAGAAAACGGCCAAGATACGTAATCCGGTCGACAATATAGCCAACCGCCATTGGGGTGCCGGCAAGGGCCAGTTCCAGTGTGGCCGTGCCCGAAGCTGTCAGTGCCGCCGTCGCCAGGCGAAAAGTCTGCCATTTTTGGTGATCACCTTCAACAATATGCGGCGTCACCGGCCAGTCCAGGTTTGCATTATCGATTAAAGAACGGGTTGTTGGAACGGCGGGGATGATGATCTGAAAGCGTCCCGGAGGGGCTTCACTTTGGGAGGCGTTTTGCAAAGCCGAGGCAATTTTTTCAGCCGCCTTGGCAAAAACCGGCAAGAGCCGTCGGACTTCACTGCTTCGGCTGCCTGGGAGAACGGCCAATATGCGATCTTGGGGATCGATTCTGAGTTGTGCTGCCAGCCCAATATGATCGGCTTGACGAATGCTGGCCAGGCGCTCGACCAAGGGGTGACCGACATAGGTTGCGGGGGGGCCGCCGAGGCGTTCCAGCGCATGGGGTTCGAAAGGCAACAGGGTCAAAACTTCATCGATATAGTGTCGCATTTTTTTGGCGCGGCCGGGGCGCCAGGCCCAAACTTGTGGGCAGACATAGTTCAAAATGGGTAAATCCGGGGACTGGGCCTTAAGGCGTTTGGCGATTGGGTGGGTGAATTCGGGACTATCGATGATAACGACAACATCCGGATTTTCGATCAAGGCGTGTTCGATCGTTTCAAAGACGCGGCGGCGCAACAGGCGGTAGCGTTTGGCAATATCAACAATGCCGACAACGGCAATATCGGACAGTGGGAACAGGCTTTTCAGGCCCTGACGCTGCATGCCGCTCCCGCCAACACCGGCGAATTTGATATCGCCATTGAGCCGGTCATTGAGGGCTGCCATGAGCCGGGCGCCAAGCAGATCCCCAGATTGTTCGCCCGCAACCAGAAAAACTTTTAGTGCCATGGCAGACCTCCTGCATCTTTGGCGTGGTCAAACTGGAAAGGGACAAATGGGCCGTTGGGGCTTATACCGTCGGTCATTATCATTGACCGTTGATGATGCTTTTCGTATCCCTTTGAAGATCATACCGGTAGTATTTATCATTAATCGCTGATGATTTCCGTATCTACTTGTATTCTGCATAAATCGAACAGTATACGAGTCAATATCAAGGGCCGCTGGCATCATATCTTGAGACCAACAAGAAAAAGCCCCAGTCTGTTGGCCTTGCGGATGACCTCTTCGCGCTCGGCGATCAACACTTGATTGGCAGCAAGCCCAATCCCGCGCAACCCTGCCCGTGCGGCGCGTTCAATGGTCTCTGGTCCAATGGCCGGCATGTCGACCCGAAGTTCTTGTTTAGGTTTGGGCGCTTTGACCAACACCCCGCAGCGCCGCCGAAATCCCCATTGTTTGAGCCCTGCAACACGCGCCAGCATGGCATCAGTCCCTTCTGCTGCTTCCACCGCAAGAACATTGGAACGGGCGACAATGGCCCCTTGCCCAATATCGAGATCCCCCATTTTGCGCACAACCTGCAGGGCCTTGCCGAGATCTCTTTGGTCTGCCGGCCGTGGCGCATGTTTGCCAAGTTGTCCTTGGGGGCAAAGCAGCTCTGGGGCGATCTCATGCGCGCCTTTGACGATAAACCCCTGACGTTCGAAGAAAACGACAATCCTGGAGAGCAGGCTGTCATCGCCCCCGAAAGTCAATTTGAGGACAAAGGGGAGAGTGATGACGGTTTTAAAATCAGGGCGGATTTGGGTCAGATCCGGACGTGAAAGACCACCAATCAATACGATTTCCTTACAGTGCTTCTCACGCAAGACCCGGAAGAGATGGCCCAGCTTGTCCAAGCGCACCAAGGTGTGAGGAAAACGGCAAATACCGGCCTCGACTTCTCCTTCAAGCCCCAAAATATGAACCTCGCGGCCAGCTTTGAGAGCTGCTTCTGCGACATCGATGGGCAGTGTACCCCGTCCGGCTATGATCCCAATCCGTGCCTTGGCCACTGGCCTCTTTCCTTAGCTTCCCAATCCCTAAACGGCCGTATCATTCCTCTGGCCTATCTAAACGCACAACAGATGCATATCTGCTTTTCTTCTACCTCCAACTCTTTGGCCCTTTGCTCTTCCGCTTCTGCCCCTTTGCTGCTGATCTCCAGGTTCGCACTTAAATAGTGTAGGATGCGTTCCGCAGAACCGGTCAATAGCGGCGGATCAGTGCGATGAGCCGGCCTTGAACCTTGACCCGGTCAGGCCCAAAAATGCGGGTTTCATAGGCCGGGTTGGCCGCTTCCAAAGCAATGGAATCGCCCTTTTTTCGCAATCGTTTCAAGGTTGCTTCTTCATCATCGATAAGGGCAACGACAATATCGCCGTTATTGGCGGTATTGGTGCGGCGGATAATCACCGTATCGCCATCGAGAATGCCCGCATCCACCATCGAGTCGCCTTGGACTTCAAGGGCGAAATGCTCGCCCTTGGTTAGCAGATCCGGGGGCACACCGATGGAATGCGTATGGTGTTCAATGGCCGAAATCGGCACGCCTGCTGCGATCCGCCCCATGACCGGAACTTCAATGCTTTCATCGATGGCCGGTAAACGGGGGCCGCCACTATGCAAAGAGTTCATCGGGGGATGATGGCTCATAGGGTCCATGGGAGCGGCAAAGGGGCCGGCGTTTCCTGGCGCCGCAGTACTGCTGAGAGCCATGCCACTGCTTGGGGTATGTTTAAGGGCGATATCCTCGGGCAGTTTGACAACTTCCAGGGCGCGTGCCCGGTGCCGCAACCGGCGGATGAAACCGCGCTCTTCCAGAGCGGTGATCAAACGGTGAATGCCAGACTTCGATTTCAGATTCAGCGCTTCCTTCATTTCATCGAATGAAGGGGGAACACCAGTCTCTTGAATACGCTCGTGAATGAGCATCAAAAGTTCTTTTTGTTTCGGCGTCAGCATGGTGGCCCTCCCGGCAGAACGATACGCCCACACTTGAAAAAACATTTGCACAAATCATGAACATTTATAGCCGTTCCTCTTGTGTTCCGCAAGGGCTTTCTGCGAATATTAGCTGAATATTCCCTATTCCCGCTAATGACGGCCGTCAGTTGTTGGGATCGGCGCCGGTGAGAAGGAGCTGGGTGGCAGCGGTGACATCGGCCTGGCGCATCAGGCTTTCGCCGACCAAAAAGGCGCGCACGCCAGCCTGTTCAAGGCGTTTGAGATCGTCATGTTTTTCAATACCGCTTTCAGAAATCACAAGGCGGTCGGAGGGGATCATTGGCGCCAGCCGTTCTGTGGTTGCAAGGTTTGTTTCAAAGGTTTTGAGATTGCGATTGTTGATGCCGATCAAATTCGCGCCAAGGGCAATCGCCTGTTCGGTTTCGGCTTCGTCATGGACTTCCACCAAGACGTCAAGCCCCCAGCCAAAAGCAGCCGCGGTCAGCTCAAATGCCTGTTCAAACGAAATCGCCGCCAAGATCAGTAAGATACAGTCGGCCCCCAAGGCCCGCGCTTCGGTGATCTGATAGGGATCGACGATGAAATCCTTGCGCAGAACTGGCAGGTTACAGGCATCGCGGGCGGCGGTCAGATAATACGGACGTCCCTGAAACGAAGGCTGATCAGTCAGCACAGACAAGCAAGCCGCACCCCCGGCCTCATAGGCGGCGGCCAATTTGGGCGGGTCGAAATCTTTGCGAATAAGTCCTTTGGATGGGCTGGCTTTCTTGATCTCGGCAATCAAGGCATATTTCCCAGCCTCGACCTGTTTTTCGATCGCCGCCCGGAAGCCGCGAATGGGAGTGGCCAGCCGTGCTGCGCGGTCAAGGTCGGACAAGGGCGTTACACTTTTCGCCCGGGCGACTTCTTCGAGTTTGTAATCAATGATTTTCGCTAAGATGTCGGACATGGTGGTTGTGATAGCCTGACTTATCGAGAAACGCAATCCACTTCAGCAGGATTGGTGGTTTGATCTATATGAGTTCAGACACATAAATAAGACACCCCTCTCCAGCCCAATGGCCGCCTCAAGCCATCCTTCCGGAGCCATCGTCGCTCGCCTCACCCTTTCTTGGGCGAGCGACGATGGATCTGGAAGGATGGCGGGCTATCCTTCTGGTGAATCGGAAGCGAGCTTTCGACGCCCTCATATGCACAAGAAGCCATTTGGCGCATAAGAAGCCTTTTGAGGCCGTTGCAAATCGCCGCGACAGAACTTCATAATTCCATGGTTCTTCACGAATTGGTGATCGCGACCAGCTTGGCCAAGCGTTCTTTGGCGGCCCCGGTATCGATGGCCTGAGCGGCAAGTCTTACGCCCTCGCGGAGATCTTCGGCCTTTTCAGCCACCATCAAAGCCGCAGCAGCATTCAGCAAGACGATATCGCGGAACGGTCCTGCCGCTCCATCCAGCAATTTGGTGATCATCGCCGCATTGTGCTGGGCATCGCCGCCAATCAGTTCTTCGGCGCTGGCTTCAGATAGGCCGGCCTGTTGAGGCGTGAGGGTGTATTCATTGATTTTGCCGTCCTTGAGTTCGGCGATGAAACTTACCCCGGTGGTGGTGATCTCGTCCATGCCATCAGCGCCATGGACCACCAAAGCCCGTTCGATCCCCAGATTGTGCAAGACTTCAGCGATGGGACGCACCCAGTGATGGGCAAACACCCCGACGAGCTTGCGTTTGACCCCGGCGGGATTGGTGAGCGGGCCGAGCAGATTGAAAAGGGTTCGAGTCGCCAAGGCTTGCCGCGCCGGCATCACATGTTTCATGGCGCTATGATGGGCCGGCGCGAACATGAACCCAAGCCCGGCCTCATTGATGGCGCGTGAAACCCGTTCTGGTGTGGCGTTCAAATTCACGCCAAGGGCTTCCAGGACATCCGCCGAGCCGGATTTTGAGGAAATCGAACGATTGCCGTGTTTGGCAACGGGAACGCCTGCCCCGGCCACGACAATCGCCGTGCCTGTTGAAATATTGAAGGTGCCTTTGGCGTCCCCGCCGGTGCCGACGATGTCGATCGCCTCTGGGGGCGCCGCAACGCTGGCCGCCTTGGCGCGCATCACTCGGGCCGCGCCGGTAATCTCATCGACCGTTTCGCCGCGCACCCGCAGGGCCATCAAAAAACCGGCAATCTGGGCGTCCGAGGCCCCGCCTGTCATCATGATTTCAAAGGCCGCAGCAGCCTGTTGTTGGTCAAAAGTCCGCCCCTTAGCGGCAGCATCGATAAATGTTTTGAAATCTTGCATGGGTCACATAGTGGCTTAATTGGAGATGACAAGGATGAAAGTGGGCCGTGGTGGGGCTAATGGCTCTCTCTTCTCATTGTCTGTTGGCTGTCTGTTGAGGCGGGATGACAATATTATTTATCTTAGGATTGATCTCGGGCAACACTTCAGCTTCATCTTCAACTTCGATCGTTTGCCCCGCGGCCCTGGAAGTTGGAGTTTGGCTTGGTTGGCTGTTATTGGGTTTTCTGAGCAGCCGAACCTTGCGGATGCGGCGCGCATCGGCCTCGAGGATTTCAAACTCAATGCCGGTGGGGTGGCGGATGATCTCGCCCTGCACTGGCACCCGGTTGGCAAGTGAGACGATCAGGCCGCCAAGGGTTTCGATATCCTCCTCGTCTTCGTCATTGACCAAGCTCAGATTCAGATGCGCTTCCACCTCTTCGATAGGAGATCTGGCATCGGCGATCAGACCGGCTTTGCCCTGTTCGAGGATGAGCGGGGCACCGTTGACATCGTGTTCGTCCTCGATTTCGCCAACGATTTCCTCCACCAAATCCTCGATTGAAACCAGGCCATCTATACCGCCATATTCGTCGACGACCAGCGCCAGATGGATGTGCTGGGATTGCATGCGCAGCAACAGGTCTCCAACCGGCATCGACGGCGGGACATAAAGCACAGGGCGTTTGATCCGTGCGGAGCTGATGGAGCGTTTGAGGTCAACGGCGCCAAGATCAATTGTCTCTGATTTTATCGCATGCGCCTCTCCAGGTTTGATGTTTTGCGGTGTTGTTCCGTTTCTTCCCGCCGTTGCCAGCCAGCGCATCAGGTCTTTCAAATGGACCATGCCGCAAGGATTGTCGAGGGTTTCCCGATACAAGGGAACGCGGGAATGGCCAGCCTTTTTGAACATCTGGATAAGCTCTTCGATGCTGCTGGATTCGTCGATGGCGATGATGTCGGCGCGTGGCACCATCACATCTTCAACCCGCAGCTTGCCAAACCGGAGCGCGTTCAACATCATGTTTTTTTCTGAAGCCGAAAATTCGGCACTTTCCGGGCTCAAGCCTTTCAGGGCGGCTTCCAGACGTGCTTTGAGACCAGGCTTTTGCCGTTTCCCTGGCCAGAAGATGAGGCGCCGCCACCCGTTTTGCCGTTTGTTCTCAGGAAGGGAGGAAGCGGTAGTGCTCTTTCGCGATGAAGGTCTTCGCGGCACGTCAGAATTGTTCATTGCTATTTCTTGGCTATCCTGTTGTTAATAGATTTAATCACGGAGGAAGCAATTTTCAGGGGGCGTGATTGCAGAATAGATCACACGAAATCCCCGGTCATATCTTGTTTTGCGATCTCTTTTTTGCCTTTGACGCATCAGTCTAAGTGAAAAATGCCTTTGCTCTATTGCAAGAGCTTTGTCATATTTACATGTTGGTTTGAAGTTTGTTTGAATGTTTTTGCATGGCTGTCTTTTCTATCCACGGTTAATTGTTGCCGGCTTGATAGGGGTTGGCAATGCCAAGAGTGTTCAGAATTTCAACCTCCAGCGTTTCCATGGCAAGGGCGTTTTGCGCCGTGTCATGGGTCCATCCCAATAAATGCAGTATCGCATGGATTGCAAGATGCGTCATGTGATCCACGGGTTCAATCGCTCGGACTTTGGCTTCCCGCATCACGGTGTCAATCGACATGGCAACGTCACCCAAGAATATCTCACGGTCTTGCAAAGAAGATGTAAACAAATCCTGTTCAAACAATTCGCCAGATGGAAAAGAAAGCACATTAGTGGGCTGATCTTTACCGCGAAATTCTTTGTTCAACCGGTGCAGCTCCTGATCTGAGGTGAGTTTCATCGCGGCTTCAAATACCAACGAAGCCGATGGGAGCCGGGATAAGTCATGCCCGATTTCGGCAAATGCGCCACCCGGCAAGCCCTTGGCCCAGGCAGCATCCCATGCCCTGTTGCAGATCGCTTCAAGGTGGCGTTCCAGAGAAAGGGAACAAGCGTTTGAGAGAGAGTTTACGGGGAGGGAGGGCGTCATCACGTCATGCCAGCGCTGATCGGCAATCTGCACCTCAACAGATAGGGATGGGGTAGCAGTGTCAGCGGTAACAACGGTTACAGATTGCTCGGTCACGACGATCTATCCTTTGTGGCCTTTGCAGGCGTGCTGGGCGTTGGCCTCTTCACCTTCATAAGCCTCGATTTCATAGGCCTCGATAATCTGCGTCACCAATTCATGACGCACGACATCGGCTTTGCTGAACCGGGTCAGGGCGACGCCCTTGATATGTTTCAACAGGCGGGCGGCATGGCTCAGGCCAGAGGCTTCCCCGGCCGGCAGGTCGATCTGGCTCGGGTCACCTGTGACGATCATTTTACTGGCTTCGCCCAGCCGGGTCAAAAACATCTTCATCTGTGTTGCGGTGCAGTTTTGCGCCTCGTCTAAAATGATGATCGAATGAGCCAGGGTACGGCCGCGCATATAGGCCAGCGGCGCAATTTCGATGGTGCCGGTTTCAAGACCTTTTCGCACCCGTTCCGCCGGGATGACGTCATGAAGGGCGTCAAACAGCGGCCGCAAATAAGGATCGATCTTGTCCCGTAAATCGCCAGGCAAAAAGCCAAGCCTCTCACCGGCTTCCACGGCGGGACGTGACAAGATGATCCGATCCGTCAGCCCTCGTTCCAAGGAGGCGGCGGCAAAGGCAACGGCGAGATAGGTCTTGCCGGTGCCTGCCGGGCCTATTCCAAATGTCAAATCATGGCCCTGTATGGCATGAAGATATTGGCTTTGCATGGGAGAGCGGGCCGTGATCTGGGCTTTGCGGGTTGCAATTCGGGCCAATCCATGAGCGGTCTGTATTACCAGTTTCCGGCCGGTGATATCCATCCCGTGCCCCGCTGGGCGGTTGGCGGCTTCTGTGTTCTTGTTGTTCTTGCAGCTGGGTTTGGCATGGCCTAGGGCCCTTTTGGGGGGGACCTTCAAGGTGGCATATTCAACGTGACGAAGCGCGCCATCGACATCGCCGGGAGAGATCATTTCACCATTTTCCAGTCGGTCATAAAGATATTCCAAGACGTTTCGGCCACGGTCGATCTGCTCGGCACGCCCGTTCAGTGTCATATAATTTCCCCGGGTTGCGATCTCGATATCGAGACGATCTTCGATCATGGCCAGATGTGAGTGAAAGTCGCCCATCAAATCACGCACAAGGCGATTGTCATCAAAACTGAGAACAAGTTTTTCCAAACGATCGCTCATTCCGCGGCTTGTCTTTGCTCCTTGAGGTATCTGTTGTTTCGAGGATTGACGGACCATAAAATATGCTATCCTTAGAAAGCTGTATTTGATGGGGGTGCCGTAGCCTGTAGCTTTGGACACTTTGTGGCACACTTGTTGAAAAATTGCCGGTTGCTTGATGATAGGCGAAAGTGATTGAAAAGTCCAAAATCATGCCGTGGCAGGCAGGCGGAAACGGTTCCTGGCGAATGAGGGGGCCTGATTGGGGGCGGGGGCTTTGTTGGCACGCTTGCGGTCTATGGTCGTTTTGCGAAAAAAGAAAAATACGAAAAATACCATGAGCCTGGATGATATGATACCGGCGGTCTTTATCATTGACTTTTCCATGTTTCCATATCCCTTTGAATGTTCTGGGTAAATTGAATGGTATACGAAGAAAGGTCAGGGGCCGTTGGTATGAGAAGTCTAGTCTATATGCCGATCGCGGCCGGTTTCGTGTCTGGGGCTGATGGAATGCAAGGACGAGACTGTTGGACTGTAAAATCAAGGCATGAAACGAAGACATCGAACAATGTTGAACGCATAAGATCCATAGGAGAGACATGATGGTGGATTTGCAGGGACAGAAATTGGTAGAGACGGATTGGCTTGCCGCCAATCTGGGGGCGCCGGGGCTTGTCGTTGTCGACTGTACCTGGTATCCGCCAAGCAAAGAGCGTGATCCGGCTGCGGAATTTTTGCAGGAGCGGATTCCGGGCGCGGTGTTTTACGATTTGCTGGAGATCCGGGACAAGAACACCGATTTGCCGCATATGATCCCGCCTCCGGATGAGTTTTCCAGGCACATGCGGAATATGGGGATCAGCGATACTGACACAGTTATCCTTTACGATACCAAAGGGGTTTGGACGGCAGCCCGCGGTTGGTGGGTCTTTACCATTATGGGGCACAAAAATGTCGCAGTTCTCAATGGCGGCTTGCCGAAATGGAAGGCGGAGGGGCGTCCGATTGAAAGTGGCCCGCCGAAGCAACGTCCATTGACTCATTACAACCCTCAATTCCAAAGTCATCTGGTGCTGAGCAAAGAGCAGATGCTTGATGTCGTCAACAGCGGCAGCCGGGTGATCGTCGATGCCCGCGGCCCGGCAGGTTTCACTGGCAATGTCGAAGACAAGAACCCTGAAGAACGTTATGGCCATGTTCCAGGGGCGCGTAATGTCCCCGATGATTATGTGGTGACAGAGGCGGGCACCTTGAAGACCGGTGCCGAACTCGAGCAGGTCTTTGTCGATGCAGGTGTGGATACGAGCAAACCGATTGCAATGATGTGCCTGACCGGCATAACGGCCTCATTGGTTGGCTTTGCATTGGTCAATAATGGCCATAACGATGTGGTGCAATATGATGGCTGTTGGAAACAATGGCAGGCCGATCACAGCCTTCCCATCGAGACCGGCGAAGCCGCCTGAGATGACAGGGCTGCCCACGATAGGGTTTGGTATGACACGCTTCATGCTTTGTTGCAAATTGCCGCAGGAGGATATTTTTCTGTCCGAACCCCAGGAAGATGACTTGAGTTGAAGCCTCCCCGCGCTTAAGTATCCTGAATGTTAGAGGCTGCATGGCCGGGTGGTGGTGAGGTTTGAGCTTTTCAAATATCGGCGCCAGTTGGCCTTGCAGGACGTCATTTTCATGGAAACGGGTATGACAAACCGTTGGGAGGAAATTTGATGAAGACATTTCTCAAAACAACAGCTTTAGCGGCCATGATTGGCATGGGTGCGCTTGGCATCACCACGGAAAAGGCTGAAGCCTGGTGGTGGGGTCCCGGTTGGGGACCGGGCTGGGGTGACGGCTGGGG
>WGBT01000319.1 GCA_015494185.1 Hyphomicrobiales bacterium
TCCCAAGATGTTGGGGCAGCGTCTTGTTCAGAAGGTTGGGAAAGGGATTGCCAAGATGGTTGAATGACAAGAATGTGCGGTTGTTGTTGCTGCATTCCAACGATGGCCGCACTCAGTCCCAGTGAAACAGCAGAGCTTGCATTTGTGGTGGGCTGCTCTAAGTTATGCTTTTGGAATTGAAATTTTGCCGAACGGTTCACGAAGTTACCCCGTTTGTGAAAAGTTTAGCTGGGAGCGCAAAGATTCGCCCTTCTGCGGTGCAAATGCTGCGGCCGATTTGGCCAATTACTGCAACCATCCGGCCGTTAGGTTGCAGGAGTTCATCAGCCAGGCCAATCATCATTGGATTGGGGGTGCGGTATCCAAGGCGGTGCGTAAACACTGCGTAAACACGGTATATAAATATTGTTCGTCTTGCTCGGGATTAAGGATACAGAGCAAAAAGATATAAGCGGCAGCCGTTGCACGACTGATTCCAACCCAGCAGTGTATCAATATTGTTTTTTTAGTGGAGGCTCAATCATACCAGTCATGACCAAAATCAAGCAATGCTGTAACATGATCGTAATTAAGGGCGGTGGTATACCCTTCTTTGAGCTCTGCGACATCGTGCATGACCAAATGCAAGTGATTGCCATCAGCTATGCCTGTCAGTCGGGCAACTGTCATTTCAGGATCAATTAAGGTTACCATATGACTTAGGCAGTTGTTGGGCAACGACTTCGTCAATCGCATTTAGCGGGAAAACATAGATGAGTTTGGTTGTCATGGCGCATGCCCAAAAACGGGAGTAATTGAATTTGATCAATTTTTAGCATTTCACCATGCCAGAAGAAAGAGGGCTGCTTGATGACAGGTTGGAAATTTCTGCGCTTGTGGCTTTGTCGTTTCATTAATCTCCGGTTTTTGCTTAAAAATCGGCCAAGCGGCCATTGGAAGCTCCCGTTCCCTTGGTCCCCCTTTGTTAAGGTTCTTTTGATGAAACAACCTAACCTACTGCTCCCTTGTCCTCTCTCCCTTTCCCTGCGGTAACCATAGGCGGAGGGCAAGGAGCAGTAGTTTAACAATTTATTCTCAGGGCGAGCTTCCAAGACGTTTTTAAGACCAGCGGCCCTTGGCATTGACACGTATACCGCTCGATTTCGCAGAATATTCAATGGAATACGGAAAGCATCAGCGGTCAATGAGATAAATCCCTCCGGTATAAGGCCCATAACAGGATCGTATCTTGGAAGCGAATTTGCCGCACGAAAAGCTGGGGAAAGGGGCCGGTGGGCTGATGAGCTCTGGATTTCAATTCGCTAGCTTATCCTTTATTCGGTGAGGCAGCGGGGCATTTTGCTGCATCATTGTAAGGCTGATGACTATTGTTCTGTGCATCGGCATGCCAGCGATAATAGGGATAGCAGTGTTTCAAGCGGGGTAATCTTCAAGAGGGTATTCGTCATGTCTTATACGCCAGGGCCTGTCAGGCTATGCGCTTTGTTTGTTGATTTCGATAATGTCTATCTTAGTCTAAAGCGCACGAATCCTGCTGCCGCCATTCGGTTTGCCACCGATCCCGCGGCCTGGATCGAGCCATTTGAACGAGGGACCCTGATCACTTGGGGGCGGCCAGAGGCCATTGGGAAGGCGGAACGCCGGCTCGTTTTGATGCGTTGCTATGGAAATCCGGTTTCCCGTCATGATGACCGTGCCAGTTTTTCACAGGTCCGCCACCATTATGTGCGGGCCGGCTTTGAAATCATCGATTGTCCGCCTTTGACCAATCAGTTGAAAAACGGGGCCGATATTCGCATGGTGATGGATATCCGCGACTATCTGGACCAGCAGCCGCCAATCGATGAATTCATCATTTTGTCAGGGGATGCCGATTTCGTTCCGGTGCTCTACAGGTTGCGGGCGCACGCGCGCCATTCAGTGATTTTTGCCAGTGAGAAAACCGCCACGTCTTATGCTTCTTTGTGTGATGGGACGGTAACGGATGTGAATTTGATCGACTATCTGGTCGAAGGCCGCCTGCCCCAACCGCCGCAACTGGGGCTGCGTGCCGAAGATGAGCTGGTGGCCATTCGGAACGAGATCATCGAGGAGATTGTTAAACTTATTGATGAGTCGCCTGAACCGGTGGCGATCGAACAACTCGCGGCCCGGGTGCGCACGATCCTTGGCCAGAAACGGACCATTGACACCCGTTGGGGTGGGTATGGCCAGTTCCGTGCGTTGTTGACGGCGCATTTACCAGATAAATATGCGCTGACCGACCACGCTCCTTATCTGGCGTTCAATTCGGAGCGTCATGTGCCGATGCGTGAGCTGGAGGAAACGCCGCAGTCCACTGAGCAAGTGGAACAGATTGCCAAATGTCCGCAAGTCGAAGAAGCCTGTCAGTCCGCCGAGAAGCCGGTGGAAGTGGACATGAAAAAATTCATCTCAAACGTTTTGCGGGCCTCTCATATTCCCCCCTTGGCCGCTCCGGAATATCATCAAATCTTTCGTTTTCTCGCCGCGGAAATTGCGGAAAACGGATTTATTTTCACCCAAACCGCACAGAATACCGTGTTGCGTGCCGAAACCCATGGGGTTTTATTGCAACGCAATGCCGTGCAGTTTGTACTCGATGCGCTGCGCCGGATGGGGCATTGGTTTGAACGGGATGACACGGCCGACCGGCTGGCGCGGATATTCCGCGACTATGTGTTGGCGCAATGTATGAATGCCGGGCTGAATCTGACAGGTGCCGAGCTGGACCTTATCGACGCCTGGTTCATTGTGGCTTCTGAGAACGAGGCGTTGGATTATCCAGATCCGGCTGAAACCGCAGCCTCAAATCCTTTGCCGTCGGCAGCAGAATAATGCGCCAACAGCTTCAGGCGCGGCTGACCAGCTGTGGAACAGGTGTTATGGCGAAGTCAAAGAGAGGAGATTGAAGAGATTTCGGACATGAATGGCAGATGAACCACTTCTTCGTGTTTGGTTCAGATGCGCTATGGCAATCTTGTCTCAACGATGACGAGCACAGCTCTTGAAACACGGTGCCCATCGGGGAATGAACAAGGAGTTTTGCAAGATGACCACAGCCTTCAAATCTGCCATCGCCGCTTCAGCCATTGCTGCTGCAATGATCTTCAATCCAATGACGGCTTCGGCTTCTGACTTCAAATTCGGGGTTTATTTTGATCGTACGCAAGATCATGCCGCCACCTATAAATATCAACAGGTCCGGCATCCGGCGAACCCCAACAAACAGTTCCGCCGTTTGTTTGATGGGCCAGCGCCCAGCGCCCGTCATCTCCAGCGTCACAAAAAACGCGGGCTGCATCGCAAATTTGACCGTTTTGGCGAACGTGTCTGCGCCAGCCCCCGTCAGATTCACCGCCGTTTGCGGCGCCAGGGGTGGTTCGACTTTCATGATCTGCGGATTCGCCGCCGGGCCTTGATCTTCAAGGCGGTTCGTAACAATGGTTTGATTTATCGCCTGAAAATCGACAAATGCACCGGTTACTTGCTGAAAGCGAAGCTGGCTTGGGGGCAATACTGGGCGTATCTGTTCGGGGGCGATGATTATTATGGCCATGACCATGGTCACGGTTACCGCTACGGCCGGCATTAAGTTGAGCCTTGGGAGAAGCAACGGGTGCTGATGAACGGCAGATGAACAAACGCTTTTGATACCGTTCAGTTTGAATGTGCTAGTTTCCACCCTGTCATCAGTTTGCAAATTGGTAAGACCGAGAGCTTACCTTTTGTAACCAGGACGAAACTTCACATCACAGAGGCGGAACCGCTCAACCTCCCTAAGCCGTCCCCCAACCTAGCGGTTCTGCAGCTGAAAGGCTTCGGTCCCTTGCGGGCCGGAGCTTTTTTCATGGGGAAAAGCGCTTTGGGCAAATCTCTTTTGCACTCAGTTCTAGAAAGAGAGTATCAGAGGCGGGAAATGGTCGGAGCGGCGAGATTTGAACTCGCGACCCCCGGTCCCCCAGACCGGTGCGCTAACCGGGCTGCGCCACGCTCCGAATATTTCGATCAGACGCTCTATAACATAAGCTGCGCAAGAACGCACGACAAAATGTAAATAATTTAGATAATTTGAAACTCTCGCAAATGGCTTTCTACCGTTGCATTAGCTAGCGCACAGAAAGCTTGCTTCCTTTTCACCAAAAGGATAGCCTGAGGATAGAAATGACATAAAAGCCGGCCATTGTTCAGTCAGCGCAAGGGGCGATTTTGACAAAACTAAGTTTCGGCTGTTGGTCTGCCCCGATCAGCAACAGACGGGGAGGAAGGCGGCCGGGTGGCGACAACCGAACGGCTCCGCCGGCTGCAAAAGCTTCCAGAAAACTGAATTCCTCATAGGCGGCGGCAATACGCAAACAGGCTTTGCGTTGCGTGGCCCATCGATCGATTTCAAGACAGCCCTCCACGAGTTTAAATCTTGCGCTAAAATCATGGGTTCCCGAATGGCCATGCAAGCGGCCGTCCGTGCCCAATTTTACCCAAATCTTTTCCGCAGGCTGGTTTTCGAAGGGCGGTGATTCGAGCTGCCATAAGCCAGCAATTTCGCTGATATTTGAGGGGGATGAGAAATCTTTATCCGCCGTGGTTGCAGCAGGGTTCAAAGGGGGATTTGTCATGGTTCGAACGGCCCGTTGTGCTTTGGCTTCTCTTCACTTTCTTGTAATTTGTTTACCAATATCTGATAGTGAAAAGGGGATTGCAAAATGATCGGTGAAGGTGTTCGTATGTCTGTTTCGTCCAAGGGGCTTCGTAAAGAGCCTGTGCGTGAGATCGACAATATCTATTTTCGTTGTCCTTCCAGTTCAAAACTCCATAAAGGATTGCCTGATCTGGTCAACGATGCCCCAGGGCCCTTTTATGGGGTGCCTGAAGCCGAACGCGAACGCCGATGTGTGCTGCATTCGGATTTTTGCATTATCGATGACGCACAATATTATATTCGTTGCGTTCTGGAAATCCCCATTCAAGGGGAAGCCCATGATCGGTTGGGCTGGGGCATTTGGTGTCAGGTCGATGCCCGGGATTTCGAGGCTTATGGGGAGACTTTTGCCCAGGACCGGCAAAGTCATCTCGGCCCCTTTTATGGTGTTCTCGCCAATACCCTGACCGGTTATCCCGAAACCATGGGGTTGCCGTGCCGGATCATCCTCAAAGATGGTGGGTTGCGGCCGTTGATCGAGCTTGAGCCGGGCAACCATCCGCTGATTGCGCATCAACGGCAAGGCATTACCCTCAAACAGGCGATCAGTTTTGCCAGCCGTGTCATGGTCGCTGATGATCCATTGGGTTATGCCCATTGACCCAGTGGCTTACCCCATCACTATCAAATTTGATTTTCCAATAGTTTCTTGTCTCTGACAGCATCAGGCGCTTGCCGGGGGGCATGAAGCAAAGTGGAGCAAATTTAAGGAGCTATGGGGGAAAGCCTTTCTCGCCGTCTCTTTAGCTGTCAACCAGGTTACAAAGTGTTGGCATTTTTCCGCGGATTTTGTACTGTGCGGCAAATGATTTTCGATGCATTGAAGGAGAGGCAGAAATGGCTGTTGAGACGCCGATTTGTGATTTTGGCTGGAAGGCGCCGGCTTTCGAATTGCCCGGCACGGATGGCAAGACCTATACCTTGGAAGATTGCCGCGGGGAAAACGGGACGTTGGTCATGTTCATTTGCAATCATTGTCCCTATGTCCGCTCCGTGATTGACCGCATTGTCCGTGATGCCAAAGAATTGGCGCCCTTAGGTATCAAGACAGTGGCCATCAGCGCCAATGATGTGGAGCAATATCCACAAGACAGCTTCGAGAATATGAAAATTTTTGCTGAGGAAAACAACTTTCCATTCCCCTATTTGTATGACGAGACGCAGGAAGTTGCCAAAGCTTATGGGGCGGTTTGTACACCGGATTTCTTCGGTTTTGACCGGGATCTTGGCTTGCAATATCGCGGACGGCTCGATGCCAGCCGCAAAGAGCCAGTCCCTGGTGCCAAACGAGAGCTTTTTGAAGCCATGAAACAAATTGCCGAAACCCAAAAAGGCCCCAAGGAGCAGATTCCTTCCATGGGCTGCTCGATCAAATGGAAGGCTGCCTAAAAGAGGACAAGAAAGCAAAGCCGGTCCTTGATCGAATAAACCGCGGGGGCTTCAGGTTGGGGTTTCGGTCAACATGCCCAAGGCGTGAAAAATGTCCTCGCGGGCGCGTTCCACGGCCGCTTCGCCTTGGGGGATGATTTCCTTGGCACGGTGAAAATCGAACAGTCCAATATCGCGTAACCGAGGTGCGATGATCACGTCTGGAGGATCGCCGGCCAGCCGGGCCCGGGCAATCCGGTCCTGGGTGATGTTGAAGGCATCGACCATCACCGAAGTGATTCCGGGCATTTCTTTGGGTCCCAGAAATTGCCGATGCAATAGGTGTTTGGCGGCGCGCCCGTTGCCTTTGGGGGGCTTGATGGACTCGGGCGGATTGGAGTCGCATTCTTGTGTGGTGGCGCCATGGTCAGGAATCACGCCTCCTTTGCCGCAAAGCTCGGCTTGTGGGGTGACGGCAATGACCACCTCCGCCCCAAAGGCGCGGCACACCGAAACCGGCACCGGATTGACCAACACCCCGTCCGTAAGCCAGCGATGATTGACACAAACCGGTTTGAAAATCCCGGGCAAGGCGCTTGAAGCCTGCAAGGCGCGCACCAGTTTGCCATGGGTGAGCCAAACTTCATGGCCGGTGCCGATTTGGGTTGCCACAGCGGCGAATTTGATGGGCAGATGTTCGATTTCAAACGCGTCGAGATGAGTTTTGAGTAACGCCCGGAGCCGTCCCCCTGACAAAATACCACTGCCGGAAAAATTGAAATCCAGATAGCGCAACAAACCGCGAAGGGTTAAATTTTGGGCAAATTCTGACAGGGTTTCCAGCTTGCCCGCCGCATAACAGCCCCCCGCAATCGCCCCCATGGAGGTGCCGGCGATAATATCGGGACGAATGCCAAGACGGTGCAGCGCATTTAAAACGCCAATATGGACCCAGCCCCGAGCTGCTCCACCCCCCAAGGCCAATCCAATGATTGGTTTTTGCATCTTATCCCCTATCCCCTTGCTTTTGCTGCTGGCTTTTTGGAAGCCTTTGCGATTTCCCCCGGCC
>WGBT01000320.1 GCA_015494185.1 Hyphomicrobiales bacterium
GACGCCGGGGTGTTTTCTCACCAAAGTTCCTTCACTGTGCTTGTGTCGTGCCAAGTCTCAGAAAGGTTCAAACCCGCAGACATCTACAATGATAATTCAAGGTGAGCTCATTCGTCTTTGCCGGCCCTTGCCATATGATGGTTAACAGATTTGCGATGGTTAACAGGTTTGGTTCGGGTAAGGGCAACCATTTATTAGAATTTGGCCGTCAGTCCTTGTCAGCCCTGTCAGAGCCTATCGATTGAAACCAAGCATTCATTCAAGAGGGGATGGATCACACAGTGTGGCAGTAGCGAAAACACCTAAAACACGAAAGCCTCCCCAAAGTCCCGTTGCAGTAAGTACATGATTACAAATGATTACAAACCGGCGGCGGCCCGCCCGTCTGCCTCACTCGTGCCGCTGAGTTATACAGTCTTACTTAAGCGTTTGAATGCGGTAAACTGCCTCATATTTCAAAACTTAAGGAAAACGTCAGAAAAACTTAAATAAATTAGTGAGATAGTGTAAGTAAATAGTGGTCGTAAAAAGGGGTTGAAGGGGCGGGAGAGCTATGAAACCATCCAACGGAGAAACATGAAACAGCAAAGCGGTATGCCTTTCCTATGTCTTTCCGATATGATGCCATCATATCGATAAAGCCGCTGGCTGCATCAACTGGCTGCATCAATAGCATTCCTGTTCCATAATGATCGTTCTATCCAGAGTTAACTGTTAGAATTTGCGATTTTTGTTAGTATGCTTGCAGTATCAATATATCGATATAGAGTGAAGTCTTGACGGCGTCAGTCGATGTTCTGCGGCCCTTGGCGAGGGCATTGCTTTTAAAGCTTTTAAGAGGAGCGCAACATGTTTGAAGGGGTGATGATCCTGGCCGTGGCTTGGTTGTTTGGGCTGTTGGCGATCCGGCAGGCGCCAGCGGTTTTGTGGGCGGTCACGATTGCCGTGTTTGCGGCCTTGATCAACGGGCTTGGGCAGGCGGGCATTGCTTTCCCTAATAGTTATGCCGCCATCGGTTGGACGGGGGCCATCCTGACCAGCATCTTGCTGGCCCTGTCCTATGCGCAGATTCGCAAAACCTTGGTCACCAAACCGGTATTCAGCGTTTTACGCCGCGCCTTGCCGCGTATTTCGGAAACCGAAAGTGCCGCCATTGAGGCGGGTACTGTGGGCTGGGATGCAGAGCTTTTCACCGGCCGTCCCGATTGGCAGGCGTTGCGCGCGGTTCCCGGCATCGAGCTCAGCCATGAGGAGCGCGCTTTTCTCGAAGGCCCCACCGAACAGTTGTGCAAGATGCTCAGCGACTGGGACTTGCGTCACAACCGGCGTGAAATTCCCGAGCATATCTGGGCTTTTATCAAAGAACAGGGCTTTCTCGGGATGTTGATTTCCAAACGCTATGGCGGTTTGGGCTTTTCCGCGCAGGCCCAGTCGCTGATCCTTGGCAAAATCGGCTCACGCAGCGCCGATGCGGTGGTGGCGGTGATGGTGCCCAATTCCTTGGGCCCTGGCGAATTGGTGGAAAAATACGGGACCGAAGAGCAAAAACGGCGCTGGTTGAAACCCTTGGCCAAAGGGGAGGAAATTCCCTGTTTTGGGCTTACTGGTCCTCATTCGGGTTCTGATGCGGCGGATATGCGTGACGTTGGCATCGTGTGTGAGCGCGAATTTGAAGGCCGGAAGACGCTGGGGATCAAGCTTGATTTTGAAAAGCGCTACATTACCCTGGCTCCGGTGGCGACCGTGGTGGGGCTTGCCTTCAAACTTTATGATCCCGACCGGTTGCTTGGCGGCAAAGAAGCCTTGGGGATTACGTTGGCGCTCATTCCAATCCCCCATGAAGGGGTGGAAATCGGCCGCAGGCATTATCCCAGTGGCATGGCCTTTCCAAACGGGCCGATCCGGGGACGTGATGTCTTCATTCCGCTCGATTGGGTCATTGGCGGCAAGGCCGGGATCGGCCAGGGGTGGAAATTTCTGATGGAATGCCTGTCTGCAGGCCGTGCGATTTCTTTGCCCGCCACCGGCACCGCGGCGACCAAGGCCGCCTTGCGGGTGACCACGGCTTATGCCCGGATCCGGCATCAATTCGGCCTGCCCATTGCCCATATGGAAGGCATCGAGGAGCCGCTGGCCCGGATGGTTGAAAATGCCTATGTCAATGAGGCGGCGCGGGCGCTGACCGCGGCCATGGTCTCAAAAGGCGAGAAGCCTGCGGTAATCTCTGCCCTTTTGAAATATCAGACGACCGAGCGCCAACGGGCGTCAATCCGCGACGCCATGGATATTCACGGCGGCAAGGCAATCTGTGACGGGCCTAAAAACTATCTGCAAAGTGCTTACCGTATGGTGCCGGTTGGCATTACGGTCGAAGGTGCGAATATCCTGACCCGTTCGCTGATGACTTTCGGGCAGGGGGTGATCCGCTGCCATCCTTGGCTTTACCAGGAGATCAAGGCCGCCCAGATGCAAGATCAAGCGGCGGGGCTGGCGGCGTTTGATCAGGCGTTTTGCGGGCATTTCAAATATATGCTGGCCAATATAAGCGGTTCACTGTTCCACAATCTGACCGGCGGCTTGTTCGCGTCCCAGCCGGAAAATGGCAAATACACCTCTTACTGGTACCGGCAACTGGCCCGCGCCAGCCGGACATTTGCCCTCGTTGCGGATGTGACCGCTGCTCTTCTTGGCGGCAAGATCAAGATCAAGCAAAAGATTTCGGGCCGTTTGGCTGATGCCTTCAGCGAGCTTTACTTGTTGTCGAGCCTGCTCAAGCGCTATGAAGATGATGGTATGCCCGAGGCGGACCGCGACATTTTCGAGATGTGCGCGCGCAATGCCATGTATCGGTTCCAGCTTGCGATTGCGGGGGTTTTGGACAATTATCCGGTGCCGCTGATCAAAGGGCTGCTGCGGGTGCTCGCTTTTCCTCTTGGCCGGCGTTTCAAACCGGCCCCCGATACGCTGACCCATAAGGTGGCGCAAGCCGTGGTGGTGCCAGGAGAGGTTCGCGACCGGTTGACCCGGGACATCTATGTCTGCCGGGATCCGCAAGATACGGTGGGCCTGTTGGAAGTGACCCTTGACAAGGTGGTCAAGGCCGAACCGCTGATGCGCTATCTCCGCAAGGCGGAACGGGCGGGCAAAATTCGGCGCGACTATGCTCATGACTGGCTCAAACAGGCCGTTGAACAAAATGTGTTGAGTGCGGCCGAGGCAGATCAGATGCGTGAAGTCGAGGAGCTGATTGGCCGGGTGATTGCGGTTGATGATTTTGCTCCTGAAGAGCTTACCGGTCCCAAAGCCATCATCGGCAAGGCCGCCTCTTCTTCGGTGGCTGATGAAAACAAGATCGCGGCCGAGTAAGCAGCAGGCTATGATTGAAAGGCGAAGTGAAACGATATGGTGACCCCTCTTTCCCCATCGGACTTGCCGGCCATTTCCGATCTGCGCGATTGGCATTTCAAGATCGATTTTGAAAAAATCGCCTGGGCCGAATTTGACCGCGAAAATGAAACCATGAACGCCCTTGGCGAGCGGCCCACCCGGGAGCTGGCGGCGATCATCGCCCATGTCGAAGAACAGGCCAGACTCGGCCATGTCCGCGGGCTGATTTTCACCTCCGCGAAAAGCAATAATTTCATCGCCGGCGCCGACATCAAGGAATTCGATCAATTGGCGACACCGGAACAGGCCGAAGCCGCGGTGCGGGCGGTGACCGAACTGTTCACACGGATGGAAAACCTGCCGGTGCCGGTGGTGGCCGCTATCCATGGCTATTGTTTGGGCGGCGGGCTGGAATTTGCGCTGGCCTGTCATTACCGGATTGCCGATCGTGAAGACGGCACCCGGCTGGGGTTTCCGGAAGTCAGGCTCGGCATCATTCCCGGGCTGCATGGAACGGTGCGTTCCCTTTATAAGGCTGGCCCCATTGACGCCATGCAAACCATGCTGACGGCGCGCATGTTGCGTTCGACCGCAGCCAAAGCCATCGGCCTGGTCGATCAGCTGGTGCCAACCCACCATAATTTACGCTGGGCGGCGCGCAAGGCGGTATTGCAAAAGCGCAAGTCGAAACCGCTGATCTGGTGGAAAAGGCTGATGTTCATGGGCCCCATTCGCCGTTATCTGGCGGAACAGATGCGCAAGAAGACCGCCGCGAAGGTTCGTGAAGATCATTATCCCGCGCCCTTTCGGCTGATTGATCTGTTTGAGGAATATGCCGATGACAAAGCGCGGCTGGCCCGGGAGGAACCCCGGGTTTTTGCGCCGCTGATGGCGTCTGAGACGTCGCGGAATTTGCGCCGGGTCTTTTTGCTCTCGGAAAAGTTGAAGGCGCAGGCCCCCAAAGACGGTCCCAAATTCAAGCGTGCCCATATCATCGGGGCGGGGACCATGGGCGGAGATATCGCCGCCTGGTGCGTGCTGTCAGGGATGGAGACCAGCCTGCAGGATCCCAATGCTGAGGCCGTTGCACGGGCCAAGCAACGGGCCAAAGAATTGTTCAAAAAGCGTTTGCGCAAGCCCCTTGCCGTCAAGGCGGCCGAAAGCCGTCTGATTGCCGATCCGGAAGGGGCGCATGTGCACCGGGCCGATGTGATCATCGAGGCGGTGTTTGAGGATCTCGATGTCAAACATGAGATTTTCCGGGCGGTTGAACCGAAGCTGAAACCACAGGCCATTTTGGCCACCAACACGTCATCCCTGCCGATCGAGGAAATTGCCCGTGTCTTGAAAGCGCCTGAGCGGTTGATTGGGCTGCACTTTTTCAATCCGGTGGCTAAAATGCCTCTGGTTGAGGTGATCAAGGGGCCGGACACGGAAGAGCAACAAGTCAAAAATGGTGCGGCCTTTGTCAATTTCATCAAGAAATACCCGATCATCGTCAAAAGCTGTAAGGGGTTTCTGGTCAATCGGGTTTTGTCCCCCTATCTGCGGGCTTCGGTGACCGCTGTCGAATCCGGCACGCCGCGGGAAAAAGTCGATGCGGCGGCCTTGCAATTCGGTATGCCCATGGGGCCGATCGAGCTGGCCGATGTGGTGGGGCTCGATATTTTTGCCCATGTCGCCAAGACCTTGGGGCAGCCCATCCCGGAAGGGTCACAATTTGACAGGCTTCTCAAAGCCAACAAGCTGGGCAAGAAGACCGGCGAAGGTTTCTACAAATGGCAAGACGGCAAGCCAGTCAAGGCAGCTTATGCATTTGATGCCGATGAACTCGATGCGCTGGGCCGGCAATTGGTCAAACCAATGATCGATGAATGCGAGCGTTGCCTGGAGGAGGGAATTGTTGCCAATGCCGATCTGGTCGATGCCGGGGTGATTTTCGGCACCGGCTTTGCGCCCTTCCGTGGCGGGCCGCTGCATTATCGCAAAACCCGCCAGGCCGCATTGGCGAAATCAGGCACACCGCCATCATCTGCGGCGGCCGAAAAAGACAAGGCGGCCTAGTTTTTGTGTTGTTTTCCAACGAAGATTTGCCGGGCAAGGCGGACGCTGACATCCTCTCTGTCTGCCAAGTGAGAATGGGGCAAGATCTTTTCACAGTTTTCATCAAGTTTTTCTTGAGAGAGGGCGTAGACCTCTAGGAGCGTTTTAAATGGCTGAACAGAGCTTGCGGCGGGTTGCGGTTATTGGCGGTGTGCGCACACCATTTGCGCGGGCCTATACCAGTTACCAGGAGCTGACCAATCTCGATTTGATGACCGCGGCCTTGAACGGGTTGGTGGAGCGTTACAATCTCGCTGGCAAACATATCGACGAAGTCGTTGGCGGGGCGGTGGTGACCCATGCCAAGGATTTCAATCTGACCCGGGAAGCGGTCATTGGCACCAAGCTTGCGCCAACGACACCGGGGGTGACCATGATGCAAGCCTGTGGCACTTCGCTTCAGGCGGCGTTAGGCATTGCCGCCAAGATCGCAACAGGGCAGATTGAATGTGGCATTGCGTGTGGTTCGGATACCATTTCCGACAGTGCGGTTGTCTTCAAACGGCGTTTCGCCCAACGTCTGATCAAGGCCAATCGCAGCAAAACCCTTGGGGAGAAGCTGAGCGCGTTCAAGGGCTTTCATTTTGGGGAACTGCTTCCCGAGGCGCCGAATATCAATGAGCCACGCACCGGTTTGTCGATGGGGGAGCACTGTGAACTGATGGCCAAGGAATGGCAGATCCCGCGTGAGGCCCAAGACGAGCTTGCCTATCGCAGCCACAAAAACGGTGCCGCGGCTCTTGCTTCCGGTTTTCTCGATGATTTGATCGAGCCCTGTGCCGGTGTTTTTACGGATAACAATCTGCGGGCTGACACGAGCTTGGAAAAATTGGCCGCATTGCGTCCGGTATTCGACCGTTCTGAGAGCGGCACCTTGACGGCAGGCAATTCAACGGCGCTGACAGATGGGGCTTCGGCCGTGCTGCTTGGTTCCGAGGCTTGGGCCAGAGCCAATGATCTGCCGATTCTGGCCTATTTGACGGCGGGGCAACATGCTGGCATCAATTTCGTCGAGGGGGCGGGGCTGTTGATGGCGCCAACGCGGGCGGTTTCGACCTTGTTGCAACGGCTTGGCCTGCAATTGCAGGATTTTGACTTCTATGAAATCCATGAAGCCTTTGCCGCGCAAGTCTTGTGCACGCTGAAAGCCTGGGAATCCGATGATTATTGCAAAAAACAGTTGGGGCGTGACCGTGCGATGGGGCCGATTGATCGCGACAAGCTCAATCAGAAAGGTTCCAGCTTGGCGTTTGGTCATCCCTTTGCCGCAACTGGTGGGCGCATCATCGCCTTGCTGGCGAAAATGCTCAGCGAGGCAGGGCAGGGCCGTGGTTTGATTTCAATCTGTACCGCAGGGGGAATGGGCGTTGCCGCCGTCATGGAAGCCGCATAAGGAAGCTGCATAAGGCGCATGTAAGGACGGGGGGGCGTCCAGCCGTCCAGCCGAAAAGTGAGCAAAAAGAAACCCTGGGGGAACCGTGGGCAGGACCGAGTGTCGATGGTCCGATTTGTAATCAGGACTTCTTTTGTGGCAACTTTAGCTTTATGGGAAGAGAATAAAAAGCTTCGTTGCCAAACGACAGGGATTAATTTTTCGCCAAGACCTTATTGAAACAGGCGCGCATGCGGGTGCAGCGAACTGGGCCGGGTGGGTGCACCGAATCCCCCTTCAAGGTTGAGATGAACCGGCAAATCTGGTCCATGCCCTTGGAGTCGAGCCAACCGCGGCGAACCCCGCGGCGAATGGCAAAACAGTCTGCCGTATCTTCATCATAGCCGCGAAACTGGTGGCCACATTCATGAGCGTATATATAGAGCTTGACGGCAGGGGGAAGGCCACGCAATTTGCGCGGGTTTAAAATAATGTAGCGTTGGTCTGGATAGGCGCCCCCCCAACTGTCGAAAGTCGGATCCATCACCGAAGGCCGCCGGCCACAAGCGACGCGCCGCCCGGCGATGCGCAGCTGCCCGTAAGGCACAATCCGCGCTGAGGGGCCAGCCAGTTCGACATATTCCGTGATCGTTGGGGGCCCGGCTTGGGCGGCTTGCCAAGCCAAAAGCCCCAGTGATCCCAAAGCAATACCGCCGGCAACTCCCAGGGAAAAGGCCCGTTGGACCGATAAAACAACAGATCTCCTCAACCATGAAATGAGTGCCTGCAGCTTGATAAAGATGGGTGAACAAATCATTACAAGGTTCCCATTGCTTTGCCACTTAGGTGGCTTATCTCTGGTCACGGGTCGTGTTGTTGCCGATCCTTTTGGGCACTGTATTCTAGCAGGGATTGTTTGGCAGCACCAGATTGAGATGTGGCTAATTTTCGGGCAAAGTTCCACGCATCCGCAGTATTGCCATTTTTCGATCAGAGATTTGACATCATTGATTCGTGCAGCAGTTCGTCGTAATGCGGTCATCGTTCAATGCATGCGAGGGGGGACATTTCAATGCAGGAAACGAGCCGATTGGCGACCAAACCGGCCCTTCTATTGACAGGGCTGATCATTTTGGGTTTTGCGATTTTGAATATCGTTCAACCAAGTGATACCGCCAAATTCGAGCAGCTGAATATCACCGAGGAGGACCGGCATTACATGGTGCTCACGGTGATCGGGGAAGCGGCCCGGCAGCCTTGGCGCGGCCAGGCGGCGGTGGCTCATGTGATTTTGAACCGCGCCATTGATGGACGTTTCGGCGGCAAAAAGATCAAAAAAGTTGTCACCCATAAATGGAAGAAGAAAAAAGCTTCCGGCCGGGTGGTCACGGTCTATGAATTTGAACCCTGGATGCATAAGAAACGGCGGCAATGGCTGCTTAGTCTCAACAAGGATAATTCCGCGCTTTATCGCCGTGTTGATCGTTTGGTGGGGTTGATTTTGGCGGGCTATGTGCCGGATCCGACCAATGGCGCGCTTTATTTCCTGAACCCGGAAATCGTGAAAGAACGGCGCAAAAAGGCCGGTGCGAAACATTTGTTGCCTGAATTTGCGCGTGGGCCTGGGGTGCGCATCGCCGATCATGTGTTTTATGTTGGCAACAACAACCCGCCAGGCTCAGGCCAAGGCGCAAAACAGGATCAGGACACTTAGGGGACCTCTGAAGAGAAATTGTTGCCCCGCCTCCCTTGGCACCCGCCTATGGTCGGCCGTAGAAAATGGGCGGGAGGCGAAGGGAGGCGGTGGGATAGGTTGTTTGATCAGAGTCCTTGGGGTGTTGTGGAAGAGGCTTGCGGCGGGAAGATTCTGCGGATATCAGCAAGGGCTTCCTGATAGCGGCCTTCGCTGATGGCAGTGCGCAACTGTTGCATCATTTGCTGGTAGAAATGCACATTGGCCCAGCTCAGCAACATGGCACCCAAGGGTTCGCCTGAGCGGATTAGATGGTGCAGATAGGCGCGGGAATAATCCCGGGCTGCGGGGCAGTTGCTGGCGGGATCGAGCGGGCGGGGGTCATCCTTGAATTGGGCGTTGCGAATATTCAGCTTGCCTTCACTGGTGAAGGCTTGGCCGTGGCGGCCGGAACGGGTCGGCATCACGCAATCGAACATGTCGATGCCGCGGCCCACTGCTTCGGCAATATCCAGCGGGGTGCCAACACCCATCAGATAGCGCGGCTTGTCTTCGGGCAAAAGGGGAGTGGTCACTTCTAGCACTTCCAGCATTTTCGCCTGTCCCTCGCCAACGGCCAGCCCGCCAACTGCATAGCCTGAAAAGCCGATTTCCCTAAGAGCAGCTGCTGAAGCCGCCCGCAAATCCGGATAAATCCCGCCCTGAACAATGCCGAACAATGCCTGACCGGGGGCGGCCTGGCGCGCAAAGGCGGCCTTTGAACGCGCCGCCCAACGCATCGACAATTGCATCGAGGCTTGAGCCTCCTCATGGCTGGCGGGAAAGGGGGTGCATTCATCGAAGGCCATTTGAATGTCAGCCCCCAACAGGCATTGAATCTCGATGGAGCGTTCCGGTGTCAAGTGATGGCTGGCGCCGTCGATATGGGAACGGAAGGTGACACCGTCTTCGCCAATGGTGCGCAGCTTGGCCAGCGACATCACCTGAAATCCCCCCGAATCGGTCAGGATTGGTCCCGGCCAGTTCATGAAGCGGTGCAGCCCCCCAAGGGCGGCAACCCGTTCAGCCCCGGGGCGAAGCATCAGATGATAGGTGTTGCCAAGCACAATATCGGCGCCGGTGGCCTTGACATGTTCTGGAAACATCGCCTTGACCGTGGCGGCCGTGCCCACCGGCATGAAGGCCGGGGTGCGAATGCGCCCATGGGGGGTGATGATCTCACCGCGCCGGGCCTGGCCATCGCGGGCCAGCAGCCGAAAGCTGAACCGTTCGGTCATGACTGCGCTCCTTTGCGATGAAGAAGACAGGCATCGCCATAGGAGTAAAACCGAAACCCCCGCTTGATGGCATGGGCATAGGCGGCCTGCATCACCTCCAGTCCGGAAAAGGCGGCTACCAGCATGAACAGGGTCGAGCGGGGCAGGTGAAAATTGGTCAACAACAGATCGACCGCCTTGAAATGGTAACCAGGTGTGATGAAAATATCGGTGTCACCGGAAAAGGCGGCAATCTCTCCATCGTCGTTTGCAGCCGACTCCAGCAGCCTAAGCGATGTGGTGCCAACCGCCACAATCCGGCCGCCACGGGCTCGCACGGCGTTCAGCTCGGCCGCTGTGGCGGCGGTGATCATGCCCCATTCGCTGTGCATTTTATGGTGTTCGATGCGTTCCGACTTGACCGGCAGAAAGGTGCCGGCACCGACATGCAGCGTGATGAAATGCCGGGAAATACCGCGCGCCTTCAAGGCTGAAAACACTGCTTCGGTGAAATGCAAGCCCGCTGTGGGGGCCGCCACCGCGCCCTGCTGGCGGGCATAAATGGTCTGGTAATCGGTGCTGTCGCGGGCATCGGCCGGGCGGCGCTTGGCGATATAGGGAGGCAAGGGCATCGCGCCGCGGGCTTCGATGGCGGCATCGAGGGCTGCCCCGGTTTGCGAAAATTCAAGGTCGATCTCGCCGCCCTGTCCTTTTGCCACGACCAGGGCGCTCAACTCTTCGGCAAAGATGATCTCATCGCCAATCAGCAATTTTTTCGCGGGTTTGGCAAAGGCTTTCCAGCGGTTTGGGCTTACGCGTTGATGCAGGTTGAGAGAAATTTGCGCCACGGCACCGGCCCTTTCACGGCAGCCGGTAAGGGCGGCCGGAAGCACCCGGGTATCGTTGAAAACCAGCGCATCCCCCGGGGCTAGCAGGTGGGGCAGATCGCGAAAAAGATGTTCATCGAACTGGTTGCCGGCGGCTTCGGGGCGAACGCGCAACAACCGGCTGGCATCCCGCGGTTCAGCAGGACGCAAGGCAATTCGCTCAGAGGGCAGTTCAAAATCAAAGGCATCCAAGCGCAGTGAAGACATGACGGCAAAGTTCAAAGAAGATGAAAAGGCGAAAGCTCACTTGATCGGGCAACCGGCCAATCGGTCAAGTGAGCCGTTTTTCATTGCAACGAACGAGCGCACAAGTCCTTAAAATAGGAACCGGTTTTCAGATAAATTGTAAAAGTCTACACTCACCTCCAGACAGTGTCAGATCCGCCCTTGCATTCCATGGTGTGACACTGGCATTTTCGACAGGTTTGTCAAGGACTGGCATTTTCAAGCCCCCGTCGTGGCTCCCGCCACTCCGCGCTCGCTTGTTGGCGCCGCGAAGCGGTTTCATCCTTGACAAATTTGTCGAAAATGCAAAACCGCTTACCATGGTTACCATGGAATGTAAGGACAGGCGCAGGCTTGGTGATGTTGTCAAACCTGACACTGCCTGTCAGCTCAAATCCAGATTTTTACAAATGACCAGATTTTTACCAATGAATTGTGTGGCAAAACAAGATTGTAGAGCAAAAATCCTGTTCGATGTGATCGGATTTCGCTCTAGGCCATGTCGGCGGCGACTTTGATAGAAATGATCTCGTCGGGATCATGCACCGGTTCGCCGCGCTTGATCTTGTCGATATGTTCCATGCCTTCAATCACCTTGCCCCAGACGGTATATTGATTGTCTAAAAAGCGGGCGTCATCAAAACAGATGAAAAACTGGCTGTTGGCGGAATGGGGATCGGCGGCGCGGGCCATCGACACGGTGCCACGGACATGGGGCTCGGAATTGAACTCAGCAGCAAGGTCGGGATAGTGTGAGCCCCCGGTGCCGGTGCCATGGGGACAACCGGTCTGGGCCATAAAGCCCTCGATCACACGGTGAAATTTCAGCCCGTCATAAAAGCCCTCGCGAACCAGTTTTTTGATGTGTGCCACATGGTTCGGCGCCAGATCGGGGCGCATTTCGATCACCACCCGGCCATGGGTCGTGTCCATGATCAGAGTGTTTTCCGGGTCCTTGATGTCAGCCACAGAGCGATCCTTTCATTTGCATTTTGGAGATTGTGGGAATTTTTAACCGTTGGGGCTTGTGATACTGCAAGGTTGCAAGAATGGCCAGCGAAATAATGCCGTGGGATTTACCATTGAACGTTATCCCTTTGAAGATTCTTCCTAAACGAAGCGGTATACGAATGGGGGCCGGGGGCCGTTGCTAAAGAGTAGCGCTGTTCCCGCCTTTTGGGACGATTGATGGGGGCTTGCTTTGTAAAGCTACGCTTTTTCCCATGGCGCGGCTCATTTTACCAAAGGCGCCATGGGGCTCTTGTTGTACTTACCTTTTGTTGGCGTCAATGTTTTCGCCGGTTTTTGGCAGACTGTTGTTTTTCAAGGGTCAAGCGGGAGCGGCTTGCTGTTTTGCCAACACGTTGTCGGCAAGCCGGCCGGTCAGTTCCGCAAGACGCTCGAAACGGGCGTGAAAATTGCCAACCCCTGCTGAGGCGGAGCGCAGTTCAATGATCAGATCTTGCAGTTCGGCTTCAGGTATCTGGGCATGAACCACATCCCAGCCTTCCCAACCGGGCCGCGCATCAAACCCCAAAATCTGACCGCGGCGCTGGGCAATGATCTGATTGATCTTGGCGGTTGCTGTGGAAGGAACGGTGATCTCAACCGCCATGATGGGCTCGAGCAGCACCGGTTGGCAGTTTGGCATGCCTTTGCTCATGGCCAAGCGGCCGGCGGTACGAAACGCCTGTTCAGAGGAATCCACACTGTGATAAGAGCCGTCTTTCAAATGAACCGCCACATCGACCACGGGAAAGCCAAGGGGGCCAGAGGCCAGATAATCCCGCACCCCGTTTTCAACCGCTGGAATATATTGCTTGGGCACCACGCCGCCGGTGATCGAATCGGAAAATTCAAAACCGGCACCACGGGGCAAGGGTTTGATGTCGATCACCACATCCCCGAATTGCCCATGTCCGCCGGATTGCTTTTTGTGCCGGCCGCGAACTTCGATGGTGGAGCGAATCGTTTCCTTGTAAGGGATCTTGCGCGGGCGGGTGGTGGCGCGAATACCGTATTTATTGGCCAGCCGTTCGAGGGCAACCCGTAAATGGATCTCGCCTTGGCCCCACAGCACCATCTCGCCAAGCTCCTGGTTATGTTTGAGCGAAAGGGAGGGGTCTTCGTCGGCGATTTTTTGAATGGCGCCGGTGAGTTTGACTTCATCCTTGCGATTTTCTGCAGCAATGGCCAAGCCGAAAACCGGGGCTGGCGGGGCAGGGACGTCGATTTCTGTAAGCCCTTCTTGAAGCGGTGAAATCGTGTCGCCAGTGGTAAAGCTCTCAAGCCGGCCCAAGGCAACCGTCTCTCCGGCTTGGGCCGGTCCGCGTTTGCTGATCTCTTGGCCTTGCAGTGTAAAAAGGCCCGAGATCCGTTCTTCGCGGCCGTCTGCGGTGTAAACCGTTTCGCCATCTTTCAGTGTTCCGCTCAACACCCTTACAAGCGAAAGTTTGCCGCCATGGGGCGTGTGGAGGGTTTTCAGGATTTGTCCCATGGCGGGGGAAGCCACCTTCAGCCGTGCCGCCGTTTGCGAGACAAACGGGGCTTCATGACGCAGTGCTTTCAGCAGCCGGCTGACACCGTTGCCATGCTCGGCGGAACCAATCAAAACCGGGCAGATTTCCCCGGCCTGCAATTCGGCGGCCAGATCCGCAAAAACCTTGTCCCGTGGCGGCTCGATATCCTCGAGCAGCTGCTCCATCAGCTCATCGTCATAGTCGGCGAGTTTTTCCAGCATTTCAAACCGGGCTTCGGCCTCGCGTTCCCCCAACGCCTCGGGCAGATCGATGATTTCACTGGCGGCATGTTCCCGGTAAAGATAGGCGCGTTCCAACGCCAGATCGATAAAACCGGTGGCGATTTTGTTTTCCCAGATTGGTATTTGCCGCAATACCAGCGGCTTGGTTGAGGCCGGTTGCAGCATTGGTATCAGATCCCGCAACCGCATCTC
>WGBT01000321.1 GCA_015494185.1 Hyphomicrobiales bacterium
ATCCATGCTTGATGTTTGTGAGATAAAACTCGCAGACCATTTGGCTGATATTGCGCACTTGCAGATTATCAGCGATTTACAAAGCCGGCTGCAGGCCTTGCGCCAGAATTTTGCTCAATCCGTCTCACGCACTGTCAAAGCCTCAAAGTGGGACGAGCTGCGTCAGCTGCGGGAACTGGTACACAAGCTGAGTGCTTTGGAGAACCAGATTGTCTTGACGGAAACAGATCATATAGAGAGGCTGAACACGGCACAGGACATACTGGATAAATGGAACGAATGGAATAACTTCCAACAGGACACCACAGCTAAGGAAACACCTTCGGCTTCCCATAAGGCGCGGTCAGCGCTTCCTGAGGTCCTTCCGTGAAGTTAATAAGCGGCCGCAAATGTGAGCAGGATTGAAGAACAGCCAATGAGTACCCAGCCGCCAAACATTTATTTCTATCAACTGAATATTGATGATAATGCAGTTGACATTGACCTTCTAGAAAAAGGCGATAACAGCCAGTCTCCACGCAACCTTCTAGAGCAGCTTTTACGCAGGACAAGCCTTGTTCAGTCCAATATTGCCACGCTGGCAATCGCGGCTTTGAAGATTGTAACACCATCCAACAAAACACGCATCTTCCTCGGTGCCACACAAGTGGATGATTTTGTGCGCTGGACCAATACCGATACCAATACCGATGATGATAACAGCGCAACAAAACAGCCGTCTACATACTTGCCGTTAAGTGCTGATCTGTTGAACAGCCTGCGAAACGGACAGGGCTTACCTTCTTCAATAACTCTTAAGGCCAACTGCCAAACTCTATTGCAACAGCGCGTTGATCTGGCCGCACAAAACGCATCAGACCGCACAGCTTTCGACCTGCATCTGCAATTTGTCGCACTGGATGATCAAGAAGGCCTATTGAACGGCACTGAATTTGTGCTGTCCTATAGAATCGGATTTCAAGGCGGCTATAAGATTGCGCTGTCGGCGTCATTGGTTGAGCCTGGGGAGAATGCAGGCCGCTTGTATCACTTGCCGGCCCATATGGATGCCCCCGTAAAGCTTGGAACCTTGCAGTTTCAATGGGACCGCCATTTCCGCCCCAAGCAACAACCGTCCTCCCAGGAACTGGCCGGGGTAGAAAACCGGCCCATTCAGCTAACCCTCCAGCCACAAATTGGAAATCCAAAGGGGACAAAGGCCAAGGCCGCCCTTGATGACCTTGATGACAATGTGATTAAGACATTTGTTGCGCTGTTGGCCGAGCATATCGTTCTGGCAGAGGCTGAGGGAGACAAAAGCTGGTCTTTGCCCCGGCTTGAGGCCCCCACCGCAGACCTCGTCTCACTTCTCTCCCCCCCGGATGCACCCCGCGCAGATACTGCAGATACTCATGTCCAGATCTATTTTGACGGAATCAGACCACCTCAGACTGATAAAGATTTGCGCAGTGTGTTTATTCTGCTGGCACCCGATTTTTTTGAAAAAGCCCAGGAAACTGCCACCCGCGCACTGATCGATGCCCTTCCCGCACAGGGATTACCAATCCACCTGCAGGCATGTTGGCCGCAACCTGAAGGAAAGCTCGGCTGTCTGTCCGCGGCCGGCAATCTGGCAGGTTTTGCCCCCCGCCCCATCAACCAAATAACCCTGGATGTGACAGTCGACGGTCAGCGACCGCAGCATGCCCCAACCAGCAACACACGCCCTACCTCTATTGATTTTGATACGGATTTCCCCCATTCTGGTGCCGTTATTCCCCAAGAAGACCGTGCCATCCCGATCCGTTTTGAAATTTCTCCCAATGAGATGCGTGCAAATGGCCAATGGCTCCCCTCCAGCATACAAATCAGTATCGGCAATCATCGCAATGGAAGCGTTTCGGTAAAGGTTTGCAAGCTTGAAGGTCCCAAGCCGTTTACACTGAGCGGCCCCTCAAAAGAGGAGAATGAAAATGCAAATTTTCAGATTGAGCCCGGCAACACTGTAAACATTCAACTTGATTTTGATCAGCAATTTCTAGAGCATGGACACGGCTTGCACCAACTCACCTATGCATTTGACATGGCCCTTGAACTGCATGACCAAAACAGGCAGACCGGCGCACACAACCTCGCGGAAATGGGCTCCCCGTTCGTTACCCAGCACACAGTGTCATTTTCGATCGTCGTAAAACGCAAGGGCGCAACGCCCGTCCTTGGCCTTGACTTTGGCAGCGGGACGTTGGCTGCAGCATTGCTGAAACCGGGTTCCGAAACCCCGCAATTGCTGCCCCTCACAGGTAAACCATCCCATCCGGATGAGCAGCTTACAGCTACCGCTGAGCATTTGTTTTTGCCTGCTTTGGCCGGCATTGGCATAGCCAAAGGAGACCTCGCCCAGGCAGCCATGCGTTGGCAGGATTTAACACATCCGCTCTCCAAAGCGATATTTGATCCATTTGCCAGGACCCAAACCTTATTTTCAGGTGTTGATGAAAAGGCTGACATAGGGGCGGCGCATGGTCCAGGTGCTTTAGGGCGGCGATATGCGGTTTTTCTGCCTCCAGTGTTACCCAAAACATTAAAGAAATCCTCCAATGCCCAAAACATAGACCCTCAACCTGAGATGCATATTGTGAGCCTGAAATCCCTGCTATTGGGTGAAACGCCTTTAGGGGGCAAGGACTGCCAAGTGTGGGATGCACAGTATCCGCGGATCAGCAATGCCGCGCTTGATGGTGCAGACCTTTTGACCGACATATTGCACGAGTTGCTGGACTTCCATCTGTCTTTAGCATTACGGCCGATCCCTGCCCACGACGCACCAACGGAAACAGCTGAACCAAGTTTGCCCACCAATCTGCGCCTGGCGCTGAGTGTGCCTTCCAGACTCTCTGAGCAGGCCTTTGACATGATCAAGCGGGCAGGTGCCTCCATGTTGGCACGCCTGGAACGGGCCGGTTTTCATCCCCCCCTTAACGCAGGCGAAGATGAGATTGATTTTGACAAGTTTGCAGAACTGCTTGGTTGGCGCACCGAATCCGCACGGATCGAAGATGTGCGGCTAATCCCGGAAGGTGTTGCGGCTGCTTATGGCGCCTGTGCCGCTTATACCAGACACAGACACGAGCAGGCCCCAGAGATCAACCAGGACACAGCACTGCCACAGCACTTCTGGCTTTTGACCGCAGATATTGGCCAAACATGGACCGACTATGCCGTGGCAGAGATGGAAAACCGTGAGGAAAGCACTCTCGAAATCACCCGTATTCTGGCACATGACTCGGTCAGGCTGGGCGGTTCTGACATCGACTTTGCTTTGGCGGTTGACTGTGTAAATCTGGTAAAAGAGTTAAGGGATGAGACAGGCTTTTCTCACCCGCATTTTGATGCCATTGCCACAGCCATGCAAAAGGCGTGCAATCAGGATCGGTTTCCCCCTGACATCGACAGGGATAGCCCGGCTGCAGAATTCATTCGCGCCGTCAGCCAGGCCAAGACGTCCTATCAGGCCAGCTCAGGAGGCTTGCTCAATATTGTCCTGGGCACTTTGCCCACTGAGCGCGACAACGAGCATTATAAGATACTTGCCGCCTCAAACAAACAGGACAGGCACGAATTTCGCGTTCTGGAATATGATGATGGAAAGTCCGCGCCCGTTCTGATATTTGCCATTCCGCAAAATCTGTTGCGCGACAGGGACCGGCATTTGTTGCCACTGATCACCCTTCTGGGGCAGGTTTTTCCGGTTTCTGCACTTGTGCAGGCAGAGCGCCATCTTGGCGCAAATGTTCCCCCCCCTCCCTATCTGTTTTACCTCAGCGGCAGGGCAAGCCTGTTTCCCCTGTTGGCCGACGCATTTCATAAAGCCTCATTTATG
>WGBT01000322.1 GCA_015494185.1 Hyphomicrobiales bacterium
CGTTTACCCTCCAATCACAGAGAATCATCAATGGAAGGGAAGCACATCAAGCCAAATTCGCCTACCCTTTTATTGAAACCAGGCGCGAGAGCACAAGACCGTCAAGTAGGAAGGTTTCCGGATTGTCTGTAGAATTGGTCCTGTGCTGCCTTCTTCTTGGGATCTTGTTGGCTTTCATGAGTAATAAAGAGAAGGTGTAAGGGATGCTATCTCTATTGCGAAAATTCCATTTCTTTAGCTGGGCTTATCAATCTTCTGACATAAACAATTCTTTAATCCCCAATCACATCAGTTCTGATGTCCACGCCACCAATTTGTTTCAATTCCAGCCGAAGCATAACGGTTTGGTCGGGTTTGATTTCACCGTCCCTGAAGAAGGTTTCACTGTAACTTATGGCCATAACGTAACATTCATCAGCATATTTCAGCCCCACACTATCCGATAAGATTCGATCATTGGTAAAATCATAGCGGATTGAGCCGAAAGTATACCAATTTTTTGCTACCCGAATAGACCCACTTCCTAAGATCTCTTCACTCTCAGGAAGAATGCCAGGAATGGCTTGGCGCCAAGCATACCCCAGCTTTCCGGAAAAGAAACCATAATCGGCACGGGCTGAAACATCGGCACGGGCCACATCTAAAGTCTTACGGTCCAGCCGAGTTTGCGCCACTAGATTGAAATTTTTAGACGGGGCCAAGTAAATTCCCGCCACATAGTCAGACCGATCCGTTTCGAGACCGCTATTATTGGCAAATGTTGTATTGGCGTAAGGATTTTCTCCCCCTATATGGAAACTTTGCCCGGCAACCAGGCGGACGGTCCCCCCATTATGCAGGTTCATGGTATATTGCAGCCCAGCGTTCACCCGCGTGCCGGTTTCAATCAGGTCGTAGCCTGAAAATTTATCATGATCAAATAACAGGGTATCGTCATAAACGAGGCTTTGCGCATCTTCATTTGCCAGCCGCAGACGGTTGCTGGTGCTGTTTCGATAAATGATTTGGGCAATGGGCTCAAAAATATGAGAGGCTGAAGGCGTATGTGCAACAAAGGGATAACGGTAATCCAAACCCGCCGTTGCAACCCCGCGCGTCACCGTCTTGCCATCCACATAGGTTTGGGTTCGAGTATCGAAGGCAAGAGTGGAGTGAGCCACTTGCCCACGCCCCTTGAAGAAGGGGGTCACGGTTTGTCCCAGCGAATCGATCAAGGTCTTGCGCCAAGCAAGTTCTGCGTCGAAACGATGGGAATCGATGCTCGAAACGCCTGCCGGTAACACGGCATTGACCCCAAAGGGATTGATCACCCCTGAGACATTGGCCAGTTCCCCTGGGCGGGTCAAGCTATAACCGTTCATGTTCAAGCTCAGCTCACCCCCAACAACCGGGTCTGAAAAAATATAGTTGAGATCCATCACCGGGTGGACCCGGGCTTCGGCTAAATTGGTATCCGTCAACAAAAGTCCGCCAAAATGATAGCCTTCCAGACCAAAATAGCTGCGTTCGCCTATCCCCCGTAGATAGATGTTTGAAACCCGATCCGTTTGCCGAATATTGTCCAGCTTGTAGTAGCGGCGGAAACTGTCATCGGTATCCGCCGTGATATCCCAACCATACTGCCATTGCTGGTTAATCTTAAACTTGCCTTCGGTCTGAATGCTGCCCCGGAAATGCCGATCTGGATTGGCAGCGGAAGGATTGGTGTCGCCAAGCCTGTCAGACTGATAAATGCCAGCCAGTTTGATATTGTAGGCCCCATTGGCAAGACGATGACGCCATTCACCTTTGAGAAGCACCCCTTGTTGGGTGGTAAGCATGGGCGACAGGGTGAAATCATAGTTCGGCGCCAGATTGAAAAAATAAGGTGTTTCAACCAACAGGCCAAGTTGATCCGAGTGACTCACCCGCGGCACCAGAAAGCCCGACTGTCGTTTCACGGTTGGATCGGCATGTTTGAAATAGGGAACATAGGCTACCGGAACACCGAAGATTTCTAGACTGGCATTTTCATATTCGATGGTTTTGGCATTTTGGTCATGAATCACCTTGGTGGCCTTGACCTGCCAGGTTGGCGGCTTGGTTGGATCCTTTTTACAAGCAGGGCAGGGTGTGGCAACCGCATTCTCAAAAACCGTGGTGTTGCCTTTTACACGGGTCGCCTTGGAAGCCGCAATCCGCCACTCATCCCGGGTGACGGCACGCAGAGAATTGATAAAGCCTTCGCGGAAATCATCGGTCAGATTGATCTCTTCGGCCTGAATCACGGCGCCATCAGGCTCTTTGATCCGAACATCACCGCGGGCGGCCAAAACATTTCTCGAGCGGTCGTAGATTACCTGATTGGCGGTCAGGGTGTAATTATTAAAATAGATTTCGACATTACCACGGGCGATCACCCGATTGCGGCGGTTGTCATAGATCAACTCGTCCGCCTGCAACAACATCGGCTTGTTTTTGTCAACGGCATCCAACCGTTTCTCGATCTCTGGCAGTGCTGGATTAGGAGTCTGGATCGTTTCTTGTGCATGCACGCGTTCTGAGAGGCTTATACTTGCTGTCAACGATGTGACGGCCAGCATGAAGAGAATATGTCTTAGATGTCTATGCCTCTGACATCTCAGGTCATGGCAACAGCCCAGCCGACGCCGGCTTTGCCCCTCGCTCTCGCGCCTGTCATCCCCCTGATTATGCCGCATTATCGCGGTCATAAGCCTTCCCCATCATCTTGTTATGTCTAACCATCTTCCTGGTGCAAGAGTATCAAACCGGCTGCAAGTGCGGTAATCAACACCGGCAGCCAAGTCGCCAATTCAGGGGACGTCACCCCGGCAAGCCCCATATTTTTCGATACTTCTGCAAACAGAAAAAAGGCAAAGCCAAATCCCATCCCCCCGAGAATCAGCAATTGCACATTCCCAAACCGGAACGCTCGCAAGGAGCTGGTTGCCGCAACCAAAACCATGGTCACCATCAACAAGGGCTTAACCAGTAATTGCTGGTACTGCACCTTGTACTTGGTTGCCGACAATCCGGCCTTGTCGGCAATCTCGATAAAACGTGGCAGCGCCCAGAACGAAACCGCTTCGGCCGAGCCCAGACTATCCTGCACCTGGGTCGGTGACAGGTAGCTGCTTATGAGATAGGTTCCATAAGTTTCGCTCCGTCCCTCGGCCGGTGTCACCGTCACATTTTTAAGTTCCCAAAAACCGTCCCGCAAGACGGCTTCTTGGGCAAAGACACGTTCGACAAAACGGTGCTCCCGATCATATTGTATCGCAGTCAGCTGCTTCAATTCAAGCCCCCCCTTATTAGCATGGGCGGCATTGAAGACAGATGGGCCATCTCGGCCATCCTGCCGCAACCAGGAGCCGCCCCTGCTAGAGGCAAAAACCGATGTTTTCCGGCCAAATGCCTCTGCATAAAGTTCATCGGCGGCCATTTTGCTCATTGCGGCAAGCGGATTGTAGAGGGTGACAGCCACAATACCAAGAACAAAGGCAACCAGCATCCCCGGAAAAACAAATTGCCAAACCGACATCCCCACCGAACGGACCACCGCCAATTCAGACGACCGGCTGAAAGCGAGAAACGTGCCGATACTGCCAATCATCACCGCAAATG
>WGBT01000323.1 GCA_015494185.1 Hyphomicrobiales bacterium
ATCTGATTTGCGAATGAGCTTGCAAAAACAAACCTGTCCGCCCGTTTTACCGTTATACCTCGAGATGGGCTTTATTCAAAAGCTCTTGCCGCTTCACAAGATTCAAAAGCTCTTGCCGCTTCACAAGCTCGCTTCCGATTCACCAAAAGGATGGCCCGCCATCCTTCCAGATCCATCGCCGCTCACCCAAGAAAGGGTGAGGCGAGCGACGATGGCTCCGGAAGGATGGCTTGGAGGACACCATGAGCCTATGCAGGGATTGTCTCATAAGAGTGCGTTTGAACTTATTTTCCTGCTGCTTGCAGCCGCCTTTTCATCGGCCCATCGGGCGCTTCAAGAAAGCCATTGACCCATTTCTTCACCGTTCCCGTATCGATTGAACGGATCATTTCCTTCACCGGACCAATGGCGGCGGGCGACATGGAAAGCGAGCGATAGCCAAGACCGATCAAAACCATGGCCTGTGCCGGATCCCCAGCCATTTCACCACACAGTGTCAAAGGCACTTCCGCCGCCTTGGCGGCATCGGCAATTTCCTTCAAGACTTTGAGAAAGGCTGGATGCAGCGGGTCGAAACGTTGCGCGACCAAAGCATTGTTGCGATCTGCGGCAAAGAGAAACTGTTGCAGATCATTGCTGCCAACCGAGATGAAATCAACCTCGGCCAACAGCTGATCCAATTGCCAAAGCAAAGCCGGCACTTCAATCATCGCGCCAATCTTCACCTGCTCAGGGAGCGCATGGCCATGACGCTTCAAAAAGGCTTGCTCTTTGTCTATCCAACGCCGCGCCTGGCGATATTCCGACACGTCGGAAATCATGGGCAACATTAAATCGAGAACTTTCCCAGCCGCCGCCTTCATCAGGGCGCGAACCTGCAGGCGCAATAAGGCAGGACGGTCCAACGCCAGCCGAATCGCCCGATAGCCAAGGGCCGGATTTTCTTCTTTACCGTGGCGCAAATAGGGTAACAGTTTATCGCCGCCAATATCCAAGGTCCGGAACACCACCGGCTTGTCACCGGCAGCCTGCAACACCGTCTGATACATCTGTTGCTGCCGGTCCTGGCGGGGCAGCGTCGCCGAGATCATGAATTGCAGCTCGGTACGGAACAGGCCAATCCCATCGGCCCCAGATTCCGCCAAATGGGGCAAATCGACCAGAAGGCCGGCATTCATCAACAGTTTGATCCGAACCCCATCACGAGTGACGGCAGGTTGATCGCGCAAGGCGCTATAACGTGCCTGCCGTTGCGCCCGAAACGCGATTTTTTCCTGATAGGCGGCGACGATATCCGCTGTCGGCCGAATATGGATGGTGCCGGTATCCCCATCGATAATGGCCACATCCCCCGTCTTGGCCAGTGCCAAGACCCGGTCCGCCCCGCTTAAGACCGGCACTCCAAGGGCCCGGGCGACAATCAGAACATGAGCACCGTGACCGGCCTGTGACAAAACCAGCCCGCGCAAAACATCCCGATCAAAATCCAACAGCTCCGCCGGCCCCAATGTCCGGGCCACCAAAATCACATCCTCAACTGAGGCAGCCGCCTCTTGCGCCAACAGCTCCGGACGCCCATCCTGTTCGGCCAGCACCCGCAACAACCGATTGGCAAGGTCATTGAAATCCGCCAAACGAGCGCGCAAAAAAGTGCGGCTTCGGCTGTTAAACCTCGCCCGGTATTCATTTTGCACCCGTTCAATGGCTCCTTCCGCGGTCAATCCGGTCTTGACAGCATCGCGAATTTGCCGCCGCCAACCACTGTCACGGGCAAACATGCGATAGGCTTCCAAAACATCGCGATGTGCCCCGGTACGCGCCAGATCGACCCGTTGCAACATCCGGTCCAGCTGTTCTTCAAGGGCGGCAAACCCCCGTTCAAGCCGCGCCAGCTCTCCCGTCACATCTTCAGAAAAGCGTTCCCTGATCTCGATGCGCGGTTCATGAAAGACGATACGCCCACAAGCAATTCCCTCCACCAAAGGATCAACCTCGAGCATATGGGGCAGATCGCGGGCAATGTCGGTTTCAGGATCGATCACATCTTGCAATTCAGATGAGCTCAACAACTCCGCCACAAGCATTGCGGTGGTCTCAAGCGCTTCGATATCATCCTCGGAATAGCTGACCGGTTCCTGGTTTTGCACGGTCAGCACCCCAATCACATTGCCTTCGCGAATAATGGGAACGCCAAGAAAACTGTGTAACGGATCTTCTGCGGTTTCCGGACGGAAGGAAAAAGCCGGATGTTTGGGCGCATCACGAACCGCCACCGGCTCCGCCGTCCGGGCCACCAGCCCCACCAGTCCCTCATCCCAATCGAGCTGCGTTTGGTGAACAGCGGAAGGCGCCAGCCCCTTGGTGGCGAACAATTCGAGCCGCCCATTCTTCCGCCGGACATAGATCGAAGAAACTTCCGCGCCCATGATGGCCGCGATTTCATTGGCAATCCGGCTCAGCTTCTGTTCGGCCTTGTCCTGCCCTTGCATGATTGAACGCAAGCGCCGCAACAGAATCTGAGATCTGGTTGAAGTTGACACCATCTCCCCCCGCAGAATTCTCCCCCGCAGACATCCCGCCACCATCCCCCGCACGGCAAAGGATGCACCACAATTTAGAGCCCATTGACGTTCACCCGGCTTGATCGGCCTGAAAAAACGGCGCGCCTTTCCTCAAACCGAAAGAAACCTTGCCCCCACTCTTGCTTGCTCTTGCTCATAGCTTATACGTTCGCCATAACAGTTTATGACATTCGGACCAGCACCGCAAAAAACTCACCATTTCCACGTCTTTCGGCCACTTTCCACTGCAAGAGCCTCAGCTGAAACAACCTAGCTCACTTCCGCTGCCCGGCACAAATAGCTATTCCCCCTCCCAAGTGAAAGCGCCGGGCATCTGCGGCGCGGTCTGCGGCTTCTCGCGCACCATTATGGCAATAAAAAAACCATCGGTCTTGTGAGTAAACGGGGTGAGTTGCAAAAAATCTTCGCTTGCAATGGCCGAGGCCACCGGTTCACCGCGGGTTGCCGCCCACCAATAACGGGCATAGGGCATCACTTTGAAATCGGGGTGGCGTTGGATGAAGGCGATCACCTGGTCTTCGTTTTCCTGCGGCAACACTGAACAGGTGACATAGACCAGCCGCCCGCCAGGACGCACCAAATGCGCCGCCTGGTCAAGGATGGCCGCTTGCTCGGCGATCCTGGCGGTCAGGTTTTGGGGCGACAGCCGCCATTTCGTATCGGGCCGCCGCCGCCAGGTTCCGGTTCCTGAACAGGGAGCATCCACCAGCACGATATCCATCCGCTCTTGCAAGCCATGAAGCGCCACTTCATCGCCAGGACGCAACACCTGGACATTCTTCACCTCGGCCCGTCTCAGCCGATCGAAAATTCGGCGCAAACGATAGGGATCCGTATCATAGGCATAAATCTGCCCCTGATTCTCCATCGCGGCAGCCAAAGCCAGCGTCTTTCCACCCGTCCCGGCGCAAAAATCCATCACTTGCAGGCCCGGTTTGGCATCGGCCATCAAGGCGGCTAACTGAGACCCCTCGTCTTGCAATTCAAAATAGCCCTGCCCGTGCTCATTCGACGCTTCCAGCAGCGGCGGTTTTTGTAAGGGGCTGGGATAGGGAATCCGCACTCCCACCGGTGAATAAGGCGTGGCCGCCGCATAGTAGTGCTCAAAGGCTTGGAGGATTCTTTCACGATGACTGAGCAGCGTATTGACTCGTAAATCGATCGGCGCCCGTTCGGCCATCGCCTGGGCTTCGGACAACAGCCGCTCCCCAAAGGCGCGTTCGAACGCCCCCATCAACCACTCTGGAACATTGGCGCGAACCCACAGCGGATCCGCATCGCTCAACTGATAGGCCAAGCCCTCCTCTTCCTCTTCGGTCAGCGGCGCGGGAGCATATTTCTTGCCATCACACAGCTTGGCAATCTCTTCAAGACTGCGGTTCCAGACCAGCGACAGGGCTCCCAACACCAGGGCGCGGGGGCTATCACTGCCCATCTTCCAAGCAATCGCCGCCCGGTTGCGCAACATGTCAAACACCAGATTGCCGATCACCGCCCGGTCGGTCGAGCCCGCAAAGCGATGCGACCGGCCCCAGTCACTTAGCGCCTGGTTCGCCGGCAGGTGATGTTTTTCGATGGCTTCCACAACCTCGATCGCCGCCCTTATTCGCGCCCCTGGCCGCATCCTCTCAAAAATCCTTTCACAACCAGCAAAATCATCTCCTCGTCACGCAAAACCAGCCCCGGCCATCCCACCCTATCGCTCTCTATGAGACGGCAGCATGAACCCATGAGATGCAATAGCATTTGCCCAAATCAAAGTTTATCCGGAAAGTCCCAATAGAACCGCCACCACTTCCTTTACGGGAAGCTACACACCAAAATACAATTTTAAGAAGAACAAACTCTAAATATTGCCCGGATAGTTGGGGCTTTCACGGGTAATGGTGACGTCATGGGCATGACTTTCCCGCAGGGAAGCCGAAGTGATACGAACAAATTCCGCCCGTTTTTGAAAACTGGCAATATCGGCACTGCCGGTATAGCCCATCGACGAGCGCAATCCGCCAACCAACTGATGCAACACACTCGATAACGGGCCTTTATAGGGAACCTGGCCTTCAATCCCTTCCGGGACAAGTTTCAACTGATCGGTCACATCGGCCTGGAAATAGCGGTCTGCTGAGCCGCGCGCCATCGCCCCCACCGATCCCATGCCGCGATAGGCTTTATAAGAGCGCCCCTGATACAGAAACACTTCACCGGGGCTTTCATCGGTCCCGGCCAGAAGCGAGCCGATCATCACACAATCCGCCCCTGCGGCAATCGCCTTGGCCAGATCCCCGGAAAACTTGATCCCGCCATCGGCGATCACTGGAATGTCGGATTTGCGGGCAACCTCAACAGCCTCCAAAATCGCGGTCAATTGCGGCACGCCGACCCCTGCCACGATCCGGGTGGTGCAAATCGAGCCCGGGCCAATCCCCACCTTGACCGCATCCGCCCCCGCATCGATCAAAGCTTTGGCGCCTTCCGCCGTGGCAATATTGCCCGCAGCGACCTGCACCGAATTGGAAAGCCGTTTAATCCGGGCCACCGCATCGAGAACATGTTGGGAGTGGCCATGAGCGGTATCGACAACGATCAAATCAACCCCCGCATCGATCAGCCGTTCGGTCCGCTCAAAGCCCTTGTCGCCAACCGTGGTAGCCGCCGCCACCCGCAGGCGCCCTTGTTCATCCTTGCACGCCAGCGGATATTGCCGCGCCTTTTCGATATCCTTGACCGTGATCAAACCGGTGCAATGAAAATCATCGTCAACCACCAGTAATTTTTCGATCCGATGCTGGTGCAAGAGCTGTTTGGCGGTCTCCATATCGACATTTTCGCGCACCGTCACCAGCCCCTCCCGGGTCATCAATTCCGAAACCGGCTGCGCCATATTCTTGGCAAAACGCACATCCCGGTTGGTCAGAATGCCAACCAGTTTACTGCCGCCGGGAGCATCGGGATCAGCAACGACCGGAATCCCTGAAATTCGATGACGCTGCATCAGATCAAGTGCATCCTGTAAGGTGGCCGTGGGGGCGATCGTCACCGGATTGACCACCATCCCGGACTCATATTTCTTGACTTGCATCACCTGATCGGCCTGGGTTTCGGGATCAAGATTGCGGTGGATCACCCCAAGCCCCCCTTCCTGGGCCATGGCAATCGCCAACCGCGCTTCGGTCACGGTATCCATCGCCGCAGACAGAATAGGAATATTGAGCGAAATGCTCCGTGTCACCCGGGAGCGGACACTGACATCACCGGGCAAAATGTTTGAGGCCGCCGGTTTGATAAGCACATCATCGAAGGTCAGAGCCATCGGGGCTTCAGTAAGGACTTGGCGTTGGGACATGGCGTCAACCCTGCTTGCTAGAGATTGAAATGGGTTTGCGATCATCAGGCAGATGACGGCCCTGCCCCGCTTTTCTCAACAAGTTTGGGCCAGCCGCCATAATTCTGCTTTACCAACGCGTCACTATCGCCGCGTCTCATCGCGTAACAATTCGGTTGACATGGGTGTTTATCATCAAGTGCAAAGGCTGCATAGATGGCAAAAGACAAAATTCTCTGGCCATGTGCCGCAGTCTGGCCTCCGCGTGCCCCTTTGTCCCTTGATTTGCAATGCGTCCCCAAGTGGTCTTCAAGAAGGATCGGAACAACATCCCAAAGTGGTATTGAAGGTGATATGAACCAGATAAACCGTGGCAGAACCTTCCTCCCATTCCATGATGAGACACTGGCATATTCCGGTCCTTTGTCAAGGGCGCTTAAAAGCGCCGCGAAGCGGTTTCAACCCTTGACAAAGGACCGGAATATGCAAAACCGCTCACCATGGAATGGAAGGACAAGTTTAGGGCAGACCGACAAAGAGCTTACTCTCTTGATGTCAACTCAAGCCTGTTTTTTAAGGAGATCTTCCTGTGCCCTATATAAATAATATAAGATTGAAAGATCATTTCATACTTGCAAAACTTGCTGTTTTGGTTTTTGCAGCCTTAAATGGCCCGATAATGGCGCAAACGGTTCAGGAAGACTCAACAACACGCCTCAGGCCCGCCAGTCTCGGTCATTGGCAACCGATTCCTGAGGCTGTCTGGCAAGCCATGCGCGGGCGATCCTGGCATCCGCATCTGCCCTGTCCGAAACGCAGCGAGCTGGCCTTGCTCAGCATTCCTTACAGAGATTTCAACGGTCAGCGGCAAATCGGGCAGATGATTGTTGCCCGTGATGTTGCTGACGAGGTTTTGCAAGCCTTTGCCATGATCTTCGAGGCCGGTTTCCCGATTGCGAAAATGCAACTCATACACCACTATGACGGTGATGACAGCCGTTCCATGGCCGCCAACAACACCAGCGCCTTCAACTGCCGGAAAGTGTCGGGAGGACGGCGGATGTCGCAACATTCCTTTGGCCGGGCGATCGACATCAACCCGATCCAAAACCCCTTCGTCCGCCGTGGCCGGGTTCAGCCTGCCGCCGGGCGGCCCTTCGCTCACCCTTCAATTCGAAAACGCCCAATCCCCGGCCTCATTCGCCGCGGAGATAGCGTCACCACCGCATTTCGCCGCATCGGCTGGAAATGGGGCGGTCTGTGGCGCCATTCCAAAGACTATCAACATTTTTCCCAGTCCGGCCGCTAAACTAAACCTGGGACCACAAGGGGCAAGGCGAAGACCCTTCCATTCTATCAGATCAGTTTCCAACGAATTAAAGTTGTCTTATTTCCCATTCCAAGTTAAGATGGGATGTGTAGACGGCAATGTTTACGCTACTTTCTTATCAAGACGGGGAACGCTCAAAACCGGAAAAGGGGAAAAAACCGGAAAAGGGGAAAAAGGGGAAAAGATGATCACGATATGAAAAGGGTCTTGTCATGAAAAAACTAGGATTGACAATCATGGCCATGGTGATGGCCGTTACAATCTTTTCCACGACCGCCCCCAAACCCGCCGAAGCAGCCTGTGTCGTGGGCGTCAAAAGTTGGGATGTTCTGTGGATCCGCAGTGGTCCAGGCATCCGTTATCGGAAAGTCGGGGCCATTCCTTACAACGCCTGTCGTGTCCGGGTCTATTGGCGGACCTGCCGCGGCTTTTGGTGCCGTGTCTATTACCGCGGTGTCAGAGGTTGGTCCCACACCCGCTATCTGCGCCCCTTATATTGAGATGCGGAATAAATACAAAGCATAACGCGATTGGGGAAAAAGAAACTTACCAAAGTGGGGCCGCGAGAGCGAAATCCGATCACATGAGCATCGGATTTCGCTCTAGCAGGCTGTCGGACTTAACCGAATTGACGCGGATGCGGCTCATTTCGCACCTGAGAACGCAATAAAAATCTAAAAGTGGATACACTTCGTCGATTTTTATCACGCACTCAGCCCCAAAATGATCTCACACCGCGTTCAACCCGGAAAGTCCGACAGCCTGTTGGAATCTTGTTTTGCCGCACAATCTC
>WGBT01000324.1 GCA_015494185.1 Hyphomicrobiales bacterium
AAGCCCGGCGATCTGGTGACTTGGAAACGAGGCTTGAAAAACGGGAAATTCCCGAAGATGAATTATCCAGCTATCGTCAGCCGGGTTTACGAGACCCCAATCTTGCGTAATGATATGGAATCGGGTTCCAATCATTACCGGGAGCCGCTTGATCTTGTCATTCTGGTGGATACGGGCGACGAAGTCAGTGAATTTCACGTGGATTCACGGCGCTTTCAGCTTTATGCTGGCCCGATAGAGGGAGAGGAGTAAATTTTTGTGGTGGAAGTTTCAAGGGGGCATCTCAAAGGATTGCCCCTGTAAACCTCCAACACCTTCTCCTCTCGATTGGCTGGGTGATGATAAAGGACACTTCAGACCGAAGGCTTATAATACGAATAATACGAACCAAATATCAAACGAAGCCTTCGTATCTCTTCTTGAAGCGGCTGACGCGGCCGCCACGATCGACCAAATGCTGCCCCCCGCCCGTCCAAGCCGGATGCGTTTTCGGATCGATATCAAGGGTCAGCGTATCACCTTCCGAACCATAAGTTGAGTAAGTCACATATTCGGTGCCATCGGTCATCACAACCTTGATCTTGTGATAATCCGGATGAATGTCTTTTTTCATTGGACCACCCTGATAAAATTCTATTTTCAAAAAATTTGCTTCACTCTATACCCCAAGCCGCCGCCACAAACAAGCACTGTCAACAGGGTCATCGTTTAGGGGATTTGCGCCTCCCCCAAATGGCTTGTTGTTCTTGTTGGCATTAAAGAAAGCTCGCTTCCGATTCACCAAAAGGATGGCCCGCCATCCTTCCGCATCCATCGTCGCTCACCCGGGAAAGGGTGAGGCGAGCGACGATGGCTCCGGAAGGATGGCTTGGAGGACAACAGCTCTGTATAGAGATTGGGCCAATGAGCTCCCAGCGTTTCCACCGTTGACAAGGGCGTTTCGCCGCTTTGACAAAAGCCCAAAACATGCTAACGCCCAGGCAAAGAATCTTGCTCAAGGGGCTGCCTGCGATGTCCAACACCAATCCCAAGATAAAAACCGCACTGATTTCTGTTTCAGACAAAAGCGGCATTGTCGAATTTGCCAAAAGACTGAGCGAAGAATTTGGCGTGGCGTTGATTTCCACTGGTGGAACGGCAAAACGGCTGCGCGAAGCCGGCCTTGATGTCCGTGATGTAGCGGAATTGACGCAATTCCCGGAAATGATGGATGGGCGGTTGAAGACGCTGCATCCAGCCGTCCATGGCGGGCTGTTGGCGGTGCGTGACAATGCCGAGCATCAGGCGGCTCAAAAGCAACATGGCATTCGTGACATCGACCTGCTTTGCGTCAATCTCTATCCATTTGAGGAAACCGTGGCCAAAGGCGCAGATTATGACACCGTGATCGAAAATATCGACATCGGTGGCCCGGCCATGATCCGCGCAGCGGCGAAAAACCATGCCGCGGTCACCGTGCTCATCGATCCGGCTGATTATGACCGTGTGCTCGATGAAATGGCCGCCAATGACGGCGCCACCAGCTTTGAACTGCGCCGCGAACTGGCGCAACGCGCCTTTGCCCGCACCGCCGAATATGACGCTGCGATCTCCAACTATTTAGGCGCCGTCGTCGATCATGACGAGGCTAGACCTGAAGGCTGGCCGCGAACCTTCACCGTCCAGTTCAAAAAGGTTCAGGCCATGCGCTATGGCGAAAATCCACACCAAAAGGCCGCCTTCTATATCGATGGCAACAGCCGCGAAGCCTCGATTGCCACCGCTACCCAGCTTCAGGGCAAAGAGCTTAGCTTCAATAATATCGCAGATACCGACGCCGCCCTTGAATGTGTCAAGCAATTTTCCAAAGCACCGGCCTGTGTGATCGTCAAACACGCCAACCCCTGCGGTGTTGCCATCGCCGATACCCTGCTTGACGCCTATGACCGCGCTTTCAAGACCGACCCGGAATCGGCTTTTGGCGGCATTATCGCCTTCAATCGGACGCTTGACGAGGCCACTGCGGCCGCAATCATCGACCGGCAATTCGTCGAAGTGATCATCGCGCCCACCGTGTCAGAAGCCGCCCAACAGGTTGTGGCGCGGAAGAAGAATGTCCGGCTTTTGACTTGCGGAACCTGGCCTGAAAAACCCGGCCCGCGGCTTGATTTCAAGAAAGTCAATGGGGGCTTGCTGGTCCAAGACGCCGATCTGGCGCTTTATGATGAGCTGAAAGTGGTCACCCAAAAGGCCCCCTCTGACCAGCAAATGACCGATCTGCTGTTTGCCTGGAAGGTCTGCAAATTTGTCAAGTCAAATGCGATTGTCTATTGCCGGGATCAGATGACCATCGGTGTGGGGGCCGGGCAAATGAGCCGGGTGAATTCGGCCCGTATTGCCGTTGCCAAGGCAGAAGCCGCAGGGCTTGAGGTGAAAGGCTCGGTTGTGGCCTCAGATGCCTTTTTCCCCTTCCCTGACGGGCTGCTCACCGCTATTGAAGCGGGAGCGGAAGCGGTGATCCAGCCCGGCGGCTCCATCAAAGACAAAGAGGTCATCAAAGCCGCTGATGATGCCGGCATTGCCATGGTCATGACCGGCATGCGCCACTTCCGGCATTGATACCGGAGGGATTTTTATTGACCATTCACGCTTTTCATATCCTCTTGAAGGTTCTACGTCAATTGGAGGCGGTATGCAAATAAAGATCAGGGGAGATTGGATAGTATAATACCACCGGCCCCTGACCTTCATTCGTATACCGTTCAATTAACGCAGAACATTCAAAGGGATACGGAAAGCATGGAAAAGTCAATGATCAATACCGCCAGTATAACTTTTAAAGGATCCTGTCCCAAGCCCAGACCTGTCCTTCCATTCCATGGTGAGACACTGGCATTTTCCCAACCTTTGTCAAGGGTGAAACCGCTTCGCGGCCGCTTTCAGCGGCCCTTGACAAAGGTTGGGAAAATGCCAGTGTCTCACCATGGAATGGAAGGACAGGTCTGAGCTTGGGACAGGATTCTTGAAAAGTTATATCGGCGGCATTGATCATTGACTTTTTTATGCTTTCCGTATCCCTTTGAACTT
>WGBT01000325.1 GCA_015494185.1 Hyphomicrobiales bacterium
AGCCCTTCGAGCCCCGCTCGGCAATGTGCGCCAGCATCTCCTCGACCAAAATGGCATTGCGGGTTTCCGCATTGAAGCGCGGCGTTCCATCCTTGCCACGGGAAACCACCCCTTCCCGGTAACCAGCCAAATCGACACCGAACTTCCTGGCCAGCCGGTTGAACTCCTTGGCCCCGCCCATTGCCAGGTACAGACGGTTCATGGCATCCTTCACCTTGGCGTCGGAATACAAAACCCGAAGCCCCCGATGCGCCGCCTCATGGAACAACACCGTCTCGGCGTGCGTCTCATCACGGATCATGTCCGCAATCAGATAAATGGTGCCATTATGGAATACGCCCTCTACATCGCCCTTGCCTGCGCCCTGGCGCTTGGCATCTTCTTTCGCCTTCGCCGGAAGCGAGTCAAAGTCCGAGATCACCTTCACACGATCCGCGTTATGGAATTTGACGACGGACGTGATCCGTTCGACGACCGCGTTGAGTTCTACATCAGAAAGCGGAGAGTTGACTAATACCTGGTCCTGGGCTATTTTTGAACGACCAGCTCCCATTTTGTCGCGGGTACGCGAAGCGGCATAATGCGTAGGCGCAGTTGGTGCTCTCCCGCCGCTGCGTCCACCTGGTTTTTTTTCATAGGCTGTAACGACCCAAGCATTTGACCCTTTTCTCTTAACCATCCATACAATTGCATTACGGTATTCCAATCCAACACGAACACTTCCCACAACCTCTTTGCGACTTATTTCTCTTCCCCTGGCAATCGTCTCCACCATATCCTCAAGAAACCGGATTGCTTCCCGCTCTGAATAACCATCCTTTCGCATCCGCGCCTCAAGGATATGCGACAAACCTTTTGCGCCCTTACGCTTTCCTGATCGGCTTGCGGGCTTGCCCTCATCACCCCACACCAAATCTACCCAGCCCAGTCCATTCCTGAACATAGCGCGGTGAACGCTGGTTTTCTCGGTAACTGCCTTTGCGATAGCCTGTTTACCACGCCGGATGTTAAACTCACCTCGGATGAATCTTGTAACCTTCTTGCCGCCTCGCCAGCCTTTATTAAAATTACCATCCTCTATCTGCTTGGGAGTAGGTTCTGGTTTGTTGTTTTGGGAACTGGTAGCCACCTGGTGAGCAGCTTGATCGATTGATTCGACCCCGGGAGATGTTTTGGTGGTGGGTATTTTCACAATTCCCCAACCACCATCAACAGCTATTGGTGCATGGGTTTCTGTGAGCTTTCTTGACTTTATCGCAAGCGCCGCTGTGCTCTTGGTTTTGAACGGCGTGCCATTTTTCTTTAGCGTGATGTCACGCTGCTTCGGCGCTAATCCCGCCGAGTTATTCGAAGGTTGGTTATCTCCCCCTTCTTCGCGCCGTACTCGAAGAACTCCCGAAGGCTCGTCCCCTTTGGCAGCTCGACTTCCTTCTTTTTCTCTGCGTTGCTTGTCTGATTTGAGTTTTCCATCGGCTTCTTCATAGGTTTTCCCCATTCCATAACTGAATCCAATACCATTCAGCGTAATTGTTTCATTGCCTACATCATACTTTAGTTCAATATTGGACAGTTTGTCTCGCGCTTATTGACAGATCTTCCTGTGATTGAGTGATATGTTTACCTGGCAAGCCTTTCTCCTCATATGCGCAAAAAAATACTTATCAGGCTTGGCACTCAACCGGTCAATAGAATTCTCGCCTGACAGGACAGTTTATTGTCGTCTAACAGGGAACGCTATCGTAGAAATACTAACCGCCGATGCCGGTACGGTTCATCTTCATGGGTGTGGGGAATGCACCTGATGGCGTGGCTGCGGGATGCCTGGTTCCCTTTCTGCCGTTTGCCCACGGGCGGGATGGACGGGTGTGCGAGACACGAATTCATGGCTGTGGCCGAGCTTAAGGGCAAGTGTCTGCCCTGCCTGCTCTCAGACCTGGCTCTGGTCGAGCGGGGCGTGCGTCAGGGCGTGGAAAAAAGCGCTGAATCTGCTATATTTGTAACACCGGAACAGCAAATGAGGCGTTTATGTTTATATTGGGCTGGATGCTGGTGTACCTACACTGGATTGTGTTGGCCGTTGGGCTATACATCATCTACAGATTATTTAGTTGGCTGGCCAGCAAAGGTCTGTAGGCCAAGCAATAAACCGAACCCCGCTATGGCGGGGTTTTTTATTGGGCAGAAATAAAGTGTCAAGAAACTACAAAACCGGGCTCATCATCACGGGAGATGGTTCATCCCCACGGGTGTGGGGAACGCGATATTGATCTTGATGCTATTTTTTTGCTGTGCCATTATTGACCTATGAGATTATATGGCTATCTGTTAATGGCGCTTGTTGCCGCCCTGCTTGCACCCATGGCGTTGCTGATGGGTAACAAGTTGTTGTTCGCAATTTTTGTCATTTCATTCATTGCGGCCGTCATCAAAACAATCTTGTACAACCCGATGGATGACATAGAGTAACGATCTCCACCAAGCATCTTAACCAGCACTACTGCCCCAGCAGATGCCGCGATACCCAGTGCCAAACCGCCCACGCGGCGAAAGGTGCGCCACTTGTCGATCGGTTCATCCCCACGGGTGTGGGGAACACTTGCGCCTGGCGTTCTCTTGCGGCCTCGATAACGGTTCACCCCCACGAGCGTGGGGAACACGGGTTGAAAGTTGTTCTGGAACAGCAGTGCTTCGGTTCATCCCCACGAGCGTGGGGAACACCGGTATATATTGACAAAGAAGACCAGGCACTGCTTTATTTGTTTCCCCCGGGGCGAGGTGAATCGGGAAAAATAGTGATCCGGGTGAACTTTACGACCAAGCTGTCTGGAATAGGGCGGGTGATAGTCAATGCGGTAAGGACTGCCGGGATTATTAAAAACAGCGATATTAAGCCGCAACGCTATGAAAAAATATGGCCATGATACCAAGGGGGTACGCCACCTTCCCCGTAACGAACGCTCACGCCTTCGAACCGGACCGGCGATTTCCCGGTTGTCATGGCATCACGACCTCTATATAGAATAGCACAATGGCCGGCACATCCATAAAAATCGAACTCGACGACCAGCGCATCAATAAGGTGCTGGATCGGCTCATCCGCGCCGGCGTCTCCGG
>WGBT01000326.1 GCA_015494185.1 Hyphomicrobiales bacterium
TGGAAAACAATGACATAACAATGTGACCGGACTTAAGTGGAGAGGCATGTTGTCAATTGTATCGATAAAGAAAATTTCGTCTGGCCCCATAGCGAGTAATTCGTGAAACAAGCTAGGTCGAACCCAGGGCCTGCCTACCCATCGGTCGTCACCTCCATAGTGGGCTCTAACACTGAACACTTTGATTAGGTGTTGGATACCCTTTTGCGCGGACCTGAAAAATTTCAGTACATCCTCCCGGCTATAATCAAGCGTTGGTAACCCGCTTTTTTTAATATAGGGGGCGTGAAACCCAAGTTGGCCACGTACATGAAGCCACCTTCCTGGTAGAAAAGCATATTTAGTCTCTGCGTTGTTCCCAGCCATGAAGATCAACGCACACGAAGATAAGCATTTAGCACCTCTTTCGATGACGGTGCTTATTCCATTGCCACTATCCCCCAGCAGAAATTTCGCGATATTCAGACCTTCTTGGTAACTACCTCCTGGACTATCGAGACAGAGAAAAGCCGGAGCGACAAGATTGCCGTGTTTTACTTGCCTAAACGCTTTTCGGATCTTGCTCAGATCGCCCTTCTTGATTTCGCCCTTCAGCCGGACGTTGCACCTTGGAGGCTGTTCCTCGATCATATTGGAAACCGGATCGACAACACTGGCCTCGTGATCAATATACCAATAGTTCCTCTTTTCAATGATCCGGACTTCTGCGGCCTCAATGGTCGGCATAAACATGGCAAGTGCCATGATGATGGTGATGAGGGGAAACAAAATTCGCTGAAATATCGTACTGGCAAACATCGTGCATACCTCCCATTCGATAAATCAGGGTTCATTACGGTAACAAGTTCACGATTTGCACGCGGCGGTTTTCGGCGGCTTCAGGGGCATCGCGGCGTTTCAATTGCTCCTCGCCATAGCCGACGGCAATCAGACGGCGCGGGTCGATACCGAAATTTGTCACCAAAAACTCCCGGACGGCACGTGCCCGGCGTTGCGACAGATTTTGGTTATAAACTTCGGAACCTTTAGCATCTGTGTGGCCCGCGATCATGAAGGTGCCGCTGGACAACCGGTTATCGCTTAAGGCCTGTCCCAGCCGGATCAGCGCGGGCATTGCCTGCGGTGTGATGACAGCCGAATCATAGGCGAAATAAATCTCCATATCGACGCTTGGGCGCTTGTTTTCCCGCACGATAGCCGCAAGCTTCTGCCGCTCCTCCACCGTCACATCATGGCCACTGCCGGCACGGCGCACAATGATGCGGTTCTGCTGCCGCCGTTCCAGTTCCGCCGGCGTCAACGGTTTTTCCGCCGCCGGCGCCTTGTTCTGCAGCATGTTGATCAGGTCTTCCGTCGTCAGCGTCTGCTGGGCCTGGGTTGGCCCGCCCCAAAGCAATACCGCCGCCAGAGCTGAAAACAGCAAAGAGAAAGTCCGAAAAAACAGGGGATTGATCCAACTTTTCATCTCTCTCATCCTCCACTCAATGTTTTGATGACCGTCTTTGGATCCGGCCAATTCCCGGAGGGAATGGAAATGGCGTTTAGCTTATTTTTTGTGTCGTATGCTGTATGTTTGACCTATAATATTCCTGATATTCCGTAGTTGGCCGACTCAAAAAAGCAATCTGTTGAAGTTGCATACAAGCTGGCGGTTTGGGGCTTGCCTTAGGGGGGCTTGCGGCAGAAACGCCGTCTTTTTGACATTTTGTGGGCGGGGGAACCTGCGTTCCTATGAAAGCCGTGCGTTTTCTTGTCTGCCACATATTGTCCTCCGGTCCTTCAAATGCGTTAGCGATTTGGAAACTTGAGATCTATATCGGGATGATCCTGATTGTTCAGCTTCCAACCAGCTTGCTTATCACGGTTTTTGATGGAGCGATGACCGACTCCATGCAGCCAAGAAAGCCTCTTTGTCTACGACTATGCCGCTCTTAACCATCCACTTGCCAGCCAGAATGTATGACCGGCGCCTTGCGGGGGGCCCGCGCCATGGGGTATGAAATTGTGGGTCAGGATGATCGGTGGCGGTGGTCGCTGGCGAGTAACTCAGCAATAGGTGTAATAGCTTTCAGCGGCTGTAAAAGTCTACACATTCGAAGACCTTGGGGGCTGTATCGGCTGTATCAAAGGCGATGTCATGTTTGGCGAGGTTGTCCGCCGCTTTGTCCTCATTTCATCCGAACCTGTTGTCCTGTATTGTAGCGAATAAGCCTCCTCGTTCAATCAACAGCCCGGCTCCGGCCTGCGCGGAAATCGAAAGGATTTCTTTCATCGCAAGGCACCATGATTTGCCCGCGAAGCTGGTACCCTCCAAAGGTGGCGCATCCGTTCACTGGCGCCGCTTTCTGTCTTTATGCCGGAGGCTTTTATCCTCTGACCGCTTAGGCTTTCCGTATCCTATTGAAGATTTCAGGTGAATTGGACGGTATACGAATAAAGGTCAGGGGCCGCCGGTGTTACATGTGCGAGCTTGCCGGTATTGGACTTGCCGCAGCGTGATGAAGACGCCGTCATAGGCGGTCCATGTCAGCCGCCGCAAGCCGCCCTGGTGCTGTCCGGTATGCAGGGCCGGCAAAATGACGAGCTGCATTTCCGGTCCGGCATGGGCCATGAAGGCGCTGATGTGTTCCGGAAGCCAGATCCTGCCGGTGCGTTTGGTGTTGTAAAGCCGTTCCGGCCTGGTGAAATGGTTCCGGGTGACCTCCCCAATTTAAGTTTCCTGGCCCAGGCCCAGCTGACGATCCGGCGCATGACGGATCACATATAGTCGGCCTGCTTGGTGAAACCTTTGCGATCTCATTGCGCCAGGTCAGGAAGTCGAGGCGGATGCAGCGGTCGTTCAAGGCCTTAATCGGCAGAGACACCGGTTTCCGCGTACGGAGGCCGAACTTGTCTTCGATGAGTGCGATCTGGCGCCGGTCGTCCTTTTTTACCGTCCAAACCGGCCTTTATACCAAGCCCCTTGATATTACTTCGCCTGGCGTTCTTTGACGCGGCGTAAACGGTCGGCGAGAGAGGTTTTATTTTTAGCGTCTTGTGATGGCGATGAAGTGGAAGGTGGCGGAGGTGTTCCATGATCTGTGCCATTCACACCATCAACGGATTTTTGCTTTGGCGGTGTTGGCCGTTCAGGAGGGCTGGTTGTTTTCTGAGACGAAGGCGGCACGCTGCCCGAAGAAGCGCGTCGCCCCTCTTCTCGAGCGGATTTTGGGGATTTTCGTGGTTGAGCCAAGCTTTCCGATTGGGGATGATGTCTTGGGGGCGTTTGCCTTTGATCGGCCTTGTCACTGAGAATTTTTTTGGAGCGCGTCATGCGCTTGTTACGGTTGTTAACGGTCGTTTCTGAAGATGACGCTGGCCGCTTGGTTTTGTTGTTTGAAGCTTTCTCTTGGGAGTTTTTGGCAGCCGGGCTTGTTTTTTGTGTACTATCTTCCGCACTCGCGGTCTTTGCCGTTGCCGCAAGGGGCTTTAACTTGGTCTTCTTGCCGCGGTTCTTCTTTGAGAGAGTTACAGCGCTTTTTGCCGTGGTATTGGATGGACGCTCAGGCCGCTCAACCGAAGCCCCATGCGCGGTTGCCGCCGTTAAAACCGCTCCTTTTTGCGCTGTCGTTGCCATGCGCGCAATGGTGTCGCCAAGCCGGGCCATCTCTTCGCGCAGCATTGGCGCCTGTTGCAGTTCGAACTGTTTGGCGGCGGCGACTTCCTTTTTCAGCACTTCCACCGCCTGCACCAGCCGTTTGTTTTGCGCGCGAAGGGTGCGGAATTCCTTTTGCGAGGCAGCCCGTGCTCCTTGATTGCGTGTTGCCGCATCCAGCGCCTGGCGCAGCCGTTGAATTTCCGCCTGGCGCAGGCGTTCGGTCTGGGCCGCCTGGTTCAAGGCCGCGGTTTGTTTTTCGATGCCTCGGCGCAATTTGGCAATTCGCTGATCCCGTTCTTCCAATTGCGCCATTGCTTTTTCAAGCCGGCTCATCAATTCCGGCAAGCGTTGCCGTACCGTTTGTTCGAGAACCGTCGTTTTGCTGGCCCGTTCGGCAAGATTGGTGCGCAATATCCGGATCTGTTCCTGCTGTTCCTTCAACGCCGCCTTGTGCTGATTGACGGCAACCATTTGCTGGACGGATTTCTCCCGCGCCTTATCGAGCAGGATTTCAAGCTGTCTGAATTTAATGGCATATTCGGCGCGCATCTGATCGCGGTCGGCTTGCACGTCGCGCCATGAGGCGGGCAATTCCGCGCGCAACCGTTTCGTTGTCAATCGCACCGCGCGGCGCCACACGGCGCGGGAGAACAACAGCGCCAGAATACTTGCTGAAAGGAAGCCTAAGGCTACCAGCATGATTGAATGAATGATATTCACTCAGGCGGCTCCCCAATTGGCGTGAGTTGATGTGAAATCGTTGAATATTTTCAATATCTTTATTTTCAAAAGATCTATGGACGGGGGCTCCAAGCAGCAAAAATTTGTTGTGTTTTCAAGCTTTAAAGGACAATATTTTTTAGTCATTTTCATTAATGAACATTTTAAGACCAGGCAAGCTTTAGCCCAGCAGCTCAGCTCGTAAGAGGACAGTAAGACAAAGTTTCATCTTTCTGTCACAGAAGAACGGGCAGAATATTATGATGTGTAAAACCTAAATTTGGGCCGCAGGACAGTTATCAGCTTTTACCACCTTCTGGCCAAAACTTGCTCACTTGGTTTGTCTAGACAGATTTAGATTTTTACATCTTATATTTCAGTTCTATTTCTTGGGCCATGCCTTGGCGGAAAGGCGTGCCCATCGACCTCAAAGTTAGTTCTACCGACATCTATGCCCACAGATGTTCAGACAAAATCTCATGCCTCCTCATCTCACGCTCCTAACCATGAATTTCTGCAATTCCTGTCTCAAAATGAATGAGATAGCAGCAATTCCTTAATTTTCAGCGTACAAATTTCAACCTCAGCGCAAAATCCGGTCAAAACGGATTCCAGGTGGGCCGGGCAGAATATTTGATATAGCCAATATTGGCGCCAAAGCGAAGGCCAACACCGGATTGGATCCGAGCCAGCATCACATCATCACGTTTTTCGAAGGTAATTCCAACCCCGCCAACCAGATAAGCTTGACCGTCAACCGCGGCATAGCGCTGAAACAGCTGGCGCACGTCACGCAGATTATAGACCAGGATCATGGTTTTTGCACCGGTTGCGCCAAAATCATAACCAATCGATGGGCCTTGCCAATAGATTTTGCCCTCCTGTCCCCATTTCGTGAAATAGTTTCCTTCACCATATCGCAGGCCGGCAATAATCGAGCCACCAGCTTCTTCGCCCAAGATATAGGCGTTGGGCCGCCCCTTTTTGCGAAATACGGATTCAACGGCGCGGGCGATCCCACCACTGATCTTGCCGAAAAAACGATGCCCCGCATCGATGATTTCACTGGAGGAATAGGTGCCGCGGTCATCGTTATGAGCAACCGGCGGCGGTGCGCCATACCGGGGGGACTGTGATGGTGTGCCATACCTATAACGGTCATTGCCTGGGGGCGGGCCTGGTTGATATTGCCCGTACGGTTGCCCATTGGGATTGCCATAGACTGGATTGCCATAGGCGGGGGGGCTTTGATCACGATAACCTGGGACCGTTCGAGGGGCAGGCTCCCCATAGCCTGTGCTATAACCGGTATCGGGCGCCGCACGGTAACGGCCATCACCGCGTGGCGGGGAGCCATATTGCTGCGATTGTCCTGGTGGCGCGTATTGTGTGGGGGGCAGATAGTTGGGCGGCTGTTGCCGCGGAAGAACGTTGTTGTCTCGATAGGGGGCTGGGGCCTGTGAGAGGTCCTCAGCACCATAGGCCGTTGAGCCGTTGTCATAAGCTTGCGTGCCTTGTTGCCAAGGAAGCGTTTCAGCCAGAGTGGGGCTTCCCCCCAGAACCAGACCGAGCATCAAAGTGCCAGCTATTGCCAGCCTTATTCCTCTCAAGCTGGTCCCTATTGATCTTCTGCGCTTTGTTTTTTGTGTGACTTGAGCCCATTGTTGGCTTTTTTTCCGGCGCCAAGCCTTTGTCATTTTGCGAACGCTCATCTGGAAATCCTGACGCTAATTTGCATGACTTGCGTGTCAAGACTTTATCTTCTTGCATTTTTATTCTTAGCGGAGTGATTTGGGCCGCTTACTCTCTTGATCACGCGTGATTTCCAATAATTTTCCATGGAAACTGTTACCAAACTATGGCCAATAGACGGGGGATGTCATATCAGACCGTTCAGCAACCTCCGCCTTTTCCAAACAGAATTGCTAGAGCTCAATCTGATCACATGAGAAATCGGATTTCCGCTCTAGAATCTCGTTTTGCCGCACAATTGATCCGAAAACCGGTTGCCTCTTGAAGGAGTTGTGCTTTAGAGCTTTCACCCTTCGTCCAATAGGGACTAGCGTGGCAATTGGCTGGTTCCCATCAGGAATTTGTCGACGGCGTGAGCCGCCTGCCGCCCTTCACGAATGGCCCAAACCACCAGGGATTGGCCCCGGCGCATATCACCCGCGGCAAACACTTTTCCGCTTGGATGATCGCTGAGATAATCCTCGTCATTGGCCTTGATGCCGCGCCCCACCAGCGCACGGTCGACAGTGACACCAAATTGTTCCAGCATGCCGGTTTCCACCGGGCCGGAAAAGCCTGTTGCAAATAAGACCAGATCGGCTTTGAGCTCGCCTTCGGTGCCCGGAATAGGTTTTAGTTTTTCATCGACACGGACGAATTTCAGTTTTTTGACAACACCGTTTTCACCTTCAAAGGCGGTGGTGCTGATGGAAAATTCACGTTTGGCCCCTTCTTCCTGCGAAGACGAAGTTCGCAATTTCAACGGCCAATGGGGCCAGGTCAGCAATTTGTCCGGGTGCTCGGGGGGACGTGGCATGATTTCCAATTGTGTGACGGAAATTGCGCCTTGGCGAAAACTCGTGCCAATGCAGTCTGAGCCGGTATCGCCGCCGCCAATGACAACGACATGTTTGCCCTTGGCGGAAATTTCTTCAACATCGCCTAACGGCTCTTGGCTGTTGCGGCGGTTTTGCTGGGTGAGAAAGTCCATGGCAAAATGAATGCCTCCCAACTCACGGCCTGGCGCATTGGCCAGAAAATCATTGGGTTTTTCGGCTCCGCCCGTCAACAAAATGGCGTCATATTCGTCAAGTAATTCGGTTGCTGTTCGATCGCGGCCGATTGTCGTGTTGGTATGCAGGATCACCCCTTCAGCCTGCATTTGTTCGACCCGGCGGTCGATATGGTGTTTTTCCAATTTGAAATCAGGAATGCCATAGCGTAAAAGCCCGCCAATCTTGGCGTTTTTCTCGTATAGATGAACCTCATGGCCAACCCGCGCCAATTGTTGCGCAGCCGCCATGCCTGCCGGTCCTGAGCCGACGATGGCAATTCTTTTTCCGGTGCGGTGATCGGCAATCTGGGGGGTGATCCAACCCTGTTCCCAGGCGTGGTCAATAATCGCGCATTCAATGGTCTTGATGGTGACCGGGATGTCCTCAAGATTCAAGGTGCAGGCTTCTTCACAAGGGGCGGGGCAAATGCGGCCGGTGAATTCCGGGAAATTATTGGTCGAGTGTAGGTTCTCGAGTGCGGCTTGCCAATCCTCATTGAAGACCAGATCATTCCAGTCGGGAATTTGATTGTTGACCGGACAGCCCTTGTGGCAGAAAGGAATTCCGCAATCCATGCAGCGGGCCGCTTGATCGCGCAGCTCGGTTTCCGGAAGCGGATTGACAAATTCTTTATAGTGCAAGACACGGTCGGCTGCCGGGGCATAGGTCCGGTCTTGGCGCGCAATTTCCAAAAATCCTGTCGGTTTTCCCATAATCGTCTGCTTAATTCCGTCTGTGCAATTGGTTTTGATATTCTTTGTTGATCAATTTTGAGGGGAGAGCTGGGGCGCCCCTGGTCTTTGATCAAAAGTTCCGATCGTCTTCAATTCTCACCCGAGTAAATAGCGCACAACTGCAGCCACGGCCGCCGCTGCGATGATCCCGTTCATCCATTTGAGAAAATTGACATCGCCTTCAAGACGCGCAAAGCGCGCATCCCATTTGCTGTCCAGGGCTGTGATCCGAGCGCCTAAATCATCGGTTTTCTTATCGATCTTGCGGTCGAGCTGGTCACAGCGTTCATCGATCTTGCGGTCGAGTTGATCACAGCGTTCATCGATCTTACGGTCAAGTTGATCACAGCGTTCATCGATCTTACGGTCAAGTTGATCACA
>WGBT01000327.1 GCA_015494185.1 Hyphomicrobiales bacterium
AGATTTCATTGCATCTCTGTGGCTAATTATTTTATAATATGAGCGCGGTGGGGGTGTCAGCTTTAGGAGCAGATATCAGACCACACGCCTATTTATGTTGATGTCGGTTACACCGATGTCAAAATAAAGTGACAGAAGCGTATAAGCTGAGAACACAGGACGCAGTTCGTTTGATATTGAATCGAAAGGTTGAGCGACAGGCGCAGCCTTTGGAGAAAAGAAGAAGGCGAAGCAAGCTTTTCGTGGAAAGTCTGCCGCCTTTTACTTTTACTCTGTCCGGCCGTCTGTTTTCATCATTTAATCGACTCTTGCCAGAGCGATGCGATCTGAGCTTTGAGCCAAGTCCCGAGCTAAACCATGTCGTAACGGTGTGTGAGGGTATGGGACAAGAGCCTTCTTACACGCCGGAAGTGGCAAGTTGCTATCGTCATGGGCGTGGCATGGCAGAGGAGTATTACCGTTCTCAGCTTAACGCTGTTCCAAGCAGTAATACCGCATTCCTTCCTTCTATTCATCATAAAAGGACAATCGGGAAAATATGCAAACAGGTAATGAGGTCGCCAAAATCGGCGTCCCTGTGAACGAAGCTGCGCGCTCTGGCGGCGGCTCGTCAAATCTTTTGGAACAGGTTCTGCACGGTCTGGACGATGCCAAGGCCGAAGACATCGTGACCATTGATCTGAAAGGCAAATCATCCATTGCCGATACGCTGGTGATTGCTTCAGGCCGGTCACAAACCCATGTCGGTGCGATTGCCGAGCAACTCATGGAAAAGCTGAAAAAGTATGGCCATAAGGGGCTCAGTGTTGAGGGATTGCCCCATTGTGATTGGGTTTTGCTCGATGCAGGCGACATCATCATCCATATTTTCCACCCCGAACTTCGGGCTTTTTATGATCTCGAGAAGATGTGGGGGGCGAGCCCTCCGGGCGACCAACAGCCAAATCAACGGGAGCACGTGTTTCGGCTGTAAAGAAGGCGCCCAGCCTGGGAAGCGGCGGGAGATGATCCGCCAAGAGGCAAGAGGTAAGGGGACAGGTGCCATTAGGGCTGAGGGGCGCTTTGCGTCATTGGCCTGGCGGGCAGAGATTTGACGGAAGAGAGCGTCCCAACACTTAATTAGTCTCAATGCTTAAATGTGCGGGGACTTGATCTATAAGTTATAAGTCCAAACAGGTGTGAAACAAGCTCTATAGGGAGCTGTTGCCCCTAAAGCCATCCTTTTGGTGCCATCGTCGCTCGCCTCACCTCCTTTCGGGTGAGCGGCGATGGGTCTGGGGGGATGGCGGGCTGTCCTTTTGGTGAAAAGGATAACGGCTTCTGACCTCTAATGACCCCAACAAGCCGTTTACGGAAAGCGCAAATGATTTGAACGCTCAACACTTACATATACTCAACACATCTATCCTCAATACACCTCTAGCTTTCCGCTTGTTCAAGCGCCACAACTATGTCTATATACGGCGCGGCGGCCCTTTGGAAGAAAGGCCATTTTTGTTAGGAGTGGAGAGTAAACGAAATGTTTTATCGATTGTCAGGGATCATAGCGCTTGCGCTCATGGTCGTCATGCTGCCGCGCGGTGCCGAGGCCGCCCCATGTGGTCATACCGCAGCAGGGTTCAACGCCTGGCTCAAGGCTTTCAAGGCCGAGGCGCGGGCCAAGGGGATTTCGCAAAAGACGCTTGACCGGGCGCTGGCGGGCGTGCGCTATGACCGCCGTGTCATTCGGCTCGATCGGGGGCAGAAATCGTTCAAACTCAGTTTCGCCCAGTTTTACCGCCGCCGGGTTTCCAACGCCATGATCCGGCAAGCGCGCCGTAAATTGCGCCGTCATGCGGCATTGTTTGCCCGGATTCGCAAACGTTACGGGGTTCCCGGCTCCGTGTTGGTGACCATTTGGGGGTTGGAGACCGCCTTTGGCCGCATCCAGGGGCGGATGTCCGTCTTTCGCTCGCTGGCAACACTGGCCTATGATTGCCGTCGTTCCGCCTTCTTTACCAATGAGTTGATGAGCGCCTTGCGGATCGTGCAACGGGGTTATATGAGCCCGCGGGCAATGCGTGGCGCTTGGGCGGGGGAGATTGGCCAAACCCAGTTTCTGGCCTCGAACTATCTCAAATATGCGGTTGATTTTGATGGTGATGGCCGCCGCGATCTCATTCGCTCGGTGCCGGATGTGATGGCTTCAACGGCCAATTACCTGAAACGCAAAGGCTGGAAGGCGGGGGCGCCGTGGGATCCGGGCACTGCCAATTATGCGGTTTTGCGCGAGTGGAATCGCGCGGATGTCTATCGCCGCACCATCGCCGTCGTCGCCCGTAAGCTGCATCAGTAACGCGGCTGCGGCCCAGGGGGCTTCGGGTTTACAGGACCATTTGCCAGAGGCAGGGGATGGGAACCGGAGCGTGACAGGAGTGGGGGCGGCTCTTCAACGGATGTTTTTGACCGCGCCAATCCCGGCACGGGCTGAGGTCTTTCCTTCCACCTCCTGGAGCAGGCGGCGGATTTGCCGACCCCCTGCTTCGATTTTCAAAGCCAGCATTTCTTTGCCGATCTCCGCAGTGGCCCGTTCGGGATGCCCGGTCATGCCGGTGCGGGCAAAGCCGCTGGGGAACCTGTCGCGCTGTTGCAAAAGCCTGTGGCGGATTCCTTGCGGATGAACCGCCAACAGCTCGCTGGTATCGCGGATTCCGGCATGGCTGCCGATCTCGGCCATGCGAAAACCTTTTGCCTTCAACCGGGCCTGTTGGCCATTGGCAGCGTAGTAGTCACTGACATTGGCGATCTGGATACCGCGGTTCTTGAAGGCGCGTGACAAGGTTTCGGCAACACGCTGTTGGGCTTTTTGATTGCCGCCGCTGTCGCCGATAAAGAAGATATGTTTGAAACCATGGGCAATGAGGCTGCGCGCGGTATGTTCAAGCACTTGCTCAAACACCGGTTCGGGCAGCGATAAGGTGCCTTTGAATTTCATATGTCCTTCAGGGGGGGAAATCCGGCCCTCTGGGACATAGGCCATCACCGGCGCTACCAGTGTCCGGCCTACTTCCCGGGCGATTTTTTCGGCGGTGTAGCGTACCACATAGTTGTGCTTGCCAAGCACCATGTGATAGCCGTTTTGTTCGGTGCCGCCGGTGGGGACAATCACCCGGTCATAACCGGCGCGCATCAGGGCGGCAATCTCTGTATGGGTGAGATCGGCCAGACGCACCGTGTCGGGACGCATCGCTTCGACCGCCGCGCTTAGAGCCGCGGCCCGTTCCGTTTGGCTGGCGAGGCTGGCAATGGACGCAATGGACAAGGTGGAAGCGCCAATAGCTGCACAAACCGCGGCCAAAGCGGCCCAACGAACAGGGGGGTGCTGAGCCAATGAAAACCGCCAAGACCCTGCTTTCAAGTGGTTGAGCAAACCGCCCTTATGAGTTTTTGATTGCTTCATTGATTTGCCTGTTTTCAATGGTCAGTGTCCCTTGCTTGCGAGCTGATCGGGGTTTCGCAGCCGTTGATAGAGGCTGATGAAGGGGCGAAAATAAATCTCGCTCAAGGACCGAAAGGCCGGCGTTTCTTCCCCAATTCCAAAACCTTCGACTTTCTGCCCGGCGGCGATCAAATGGGTGCCGGCCATGCGGTCCCAGATCGTCAGAGTGCCGCCCATATTGCGGTCGAAATGCTCCGGCTTGTCGGAATGATGAATGTGGTGCATGGCTGGGCTGATGAACCATCTCTCCAGCACCGGGCCGAAGCTTATCGGATAGGGGCTGTGCCGTAAGATGCCCCCGAAAAAGACATTGCCAAGCACCCAAAACGCATTGGCACCAGCCACCGTCAGCGGGGTCAGATGATCCCCGAACAGCGCAATGAAAATACCATTGACAAGAGCGGTCACGGTGACCATGAGCGTGCTGCTAATGAGCACCTCAACAGGATGAAAGCGTTCGGCGGTGAAGAAATTGAGCACTTCGGCGGAATGATGCACCTTGTGAAATTCCCACAAAGCAGGAATCTTGTGCATCATGTAATGCATATAAAAGCGGGTCGCATCGCGGGCAATGAACAATGTCAGGGTCAAAGCCAGACCGGCAAGAAGGCT
>WGBT01000328.1 GCA_015494185.1 Hyphomicrobiales bacterium
GATAAATCGGACGGCAAAACAAGCTTCTAGAACGAAAACCCAATAATTCCACCTGAATCGGATTTTGTTCAGAATTTACCATACCAGCGGTGCCATGGGCATGGGGAGGGAGGATGGCCCGTTTCCCATTTGCCGGTGCTCTTGGGTGGTCTTGGTACTTGGTAAATTCACCTAACCTCCAAGGGATGGGCAAGTGTGGGCAGCCAATGATAAAGACTGCCGGTATATTGCCCAGATAATTGCCGTGGCTTCGATGCTGAGCTTAGGGCATGGGAGCCCCGATCACCAAGGTCCAAAAGGCGCGGTATTCGGTGTTGGGATCATAGACCAGAGCAATGCCCATATGGGTGGCATCTTTGAGCAAGAGATTGGCATTGTGGCCTGGGCTTTCCTTCCAGCCCTTGAGCACTTCCTCAAGGCTGGCCTGGCCGGTTCCAACATTTTCAGCGGCCAGTTTGGCGCGATAGCCGGTTCTCTGCACTCGGTCCCATGGATCTGAACCATCCGAACCATGATGAGAGATGCGGTCAAACCGGGCGAGATCTTTAGAATGCATCATCGCCGCACGGGTGAGGCGGGCGTTGAGCTTGAGCGGTGGCAAATTATGGGCTTTGCGGTAGGCGTTGATCAGCCGTTGGGCCTTACGGGCATCGAGTTTGATCCCGGCGAAGCTTTTTCTGGCAAAAGCGCCTTTGGGGGCCCGGTCGAATGTTCCCTTGGGGGCATGGTCGATTTTCGCCAGGCGGCGGTTTTTACCGGACGATACGTCGCCTTGTCGACCACGCAATAGCTGGTAATCAGAAGGTTTCAACTCATCGTCAACCAGTTTGGGAGCGGGCGGGCGGTGGTGATACCGGTTTCGCTTGTCCAGCAATTCAGGCGCCCGGCTCAATCCTGGCGGGATGTCGGCTGCACTATGGCGTGTTGGGGGACGTTTGGGGGCAGTGCTGCCATAACGTAAGCTGTCATTGTTGGCGGCGTAGCCGAAACCAGGTTGGGGGCCGCTGGAGCCGCCATAGCTTGAGGCACATGAGGCTAGAAACAGCGGCAAGATCAGGGCCGCAGCCATTCTCAACATCTCGATTTCCCTCATTCAGAACCGTCTTCGTCGCCCCGGGCGGTATGTTTCAATTATGTTGATGATGATTGGTCATGGAAGCTATTGGGGCCTTGATATCAGGCCGGATTATGACCGTTATTGCTTAAATTCTTAATCAAATTCAACCCTTGGGCTTAACGCTTGGTTAAAGCCTGTGCGTTGATCTGCTCATCAATATAGCCACTGTAATCGGGCATAATCATGTCAAAGTCAGCCTTCGTATGGGTGCGAAAATTGTATTTTTCGTGTTGGGCCGTTGCTGGTGGCCATACGTAAAGTTGCCTGATTTCCATGTTTTAAAGTGTGATAAGTTTTGCGGACAAAGCGGACAAAAATGATGGGGGCGGATAATAGATGTGGATGGTTTCGCCAGCATTGCTTGTCTGCCATTGCGCGTTATATAGTTTATGTTAATGCCATTAACTGAGTCGGGTGAAACATGGGGTGAAGCCGACTTGCCGAGGGAGAAGCAGGCTATGGGCCTTGAAGGACCGCCAGTGTTTAACCGATTGCAAAATAACATGTTCTGGCATGGTCAGGGCTGCGGGAAGAGCAAGTGGGGGCGGTGGACCGCCCAGATTACAGCGCTGTTGCTGACAGCCGTTGCCTTGGCGGGCTGTTCGGCCGGCAGCTCCGTGACATCGTGGTTTTCATCCAGCTCTGCAACCACGACATCGGCAGAAGCCGATGTTCCTCCCCCAGAGGCGATGTATCAGAAAGCGGACCAACTTCTTGCGAAGCGGGATTTCGAGGCGGCGGCCAAAGCCTTTGAAGAAGTTGACCGGCAACATCCCTATTCGCCGCTGGCGCGCCGGGCGATCGTGATGGCGGCTTATGCGCACTATAAGCAGGGCAATTATGCCCAGGCGATTGCCGGTGGCCGCCGTTATGTGACACTGCATCCCGGCACCAAGGAAACCGCGCTGGCGCAACATATCATCGCCAGTTCTTATTTCGATCAGATCAAAGGGCCGCGCAATGATCAGACGCTTACCCAAAAGGCCCATAAAGAACTCAAGATTTTGCTGCGCCGACACCCCAACAGCCGGTATGCCGAAAAAGCCAGGAACCGATTGCTGATCGTTGAAGATTTGTTGGCCGCGGCAGAGATGAATGTTGGCCGGTATTATCAGAAAAAGAAAAACTATCTTGCGGCCCTCAAC
>WGBT01000329.1 GCA_015494185.1 Hyphomicrobiales bacterium
AGAGGGCCAGAGGGCCAGAGGGCCAGAGGGCAGAGGGGGCATTGTCAGTGGGCAAGCACGGTCCTTTTAAGCGCTTGTCATCCTAATCCCTGGTAATCAGGTGGGCGCGAAGCGGCGGAATCATAGGGCCGCTTTGAACGCTATGAGGGCGGCTTTGAAAGCCTCGGGATCAAGGTCGGCAGGGGCCGTTCCGGCTTCCAGTTCTGCCCGTGCACTGGCGCACAACTGCACCAGGTTCGTTGCGCCGATATTGCTGGCGCTGCCGGTGATCAAGTGCAGGAGCTCGCGGGTCCGCGTTCGATCATTGGCTTTGACCGCGTCAGACAAATCAGCAATCGCCGTCTCTGTTTCGTGATAGAATTCGGTCAAAATAGCGGCAAAGATCTCCTCGCCAATATCCTCTTTTAGAGCTTGCAGGCGGTCATGATCGATGGTCTCTGTTGGGTTGACGGTCTCTGTTGGCATTTTTTTGTTCCTTCTTACGGTGTGTTACGGCAAGCGGTTTTACAGCGGCATCGGCTTTGAGGGGGGCAGGGGCTGTAGCTGCGCGATCGATACGTTTTTGCAAGGCTTGACGCAGCGCCTCGCGTTCCGCCCGGGTTGCTGCAATCGCCGTTGCCGGTTTTTGGATTTCCGCCGCCCAATGCTCGATCATCGCCAAGAGCTTGGCCTTGACAATGGGTTTGGTCAGATAGTCGTCCATATCAGCGGCCAGACATTTCTCCCGGTCTCCCTGCATGGCATTGGCGGTCAGGGCGATGATGGGACAGCGCCGCCGGTTTTCCCGGGCCTCGAACTTGCGGATTAAAGCCGTGGCCTCAAAACCATCCCGTTCGGGCATGGAAATATCCATCAAGACTAAATCTGGTGGGTCGGCCTTGAATTGTTCGACCACTTCAATGCCATTGCAGGTCATGGTCAATTCGACATGGGCTTTGGCAAGCATATGTTTGAGCAACAGCCGGTTGGTCTTGTTGTCCTCGGCAACAAGGATTCGGGTTCGCTTTGTTGTCGTTGTGGGATGGAGGCGCGCCGGGGGGACTGGGGTCGTAAGCCGTTTCTGAATTTCCGCCCGCTCACGAGAAGGGGCTGAGGCAAGGGGCCGATCAGCCGCGGTTTGGAGGGCATGAATAATGGCGTCACGCAAGGCTTGGACCCGTACCGGTTTGATCAGACAACGCGAAAAGCCCAATTCTTGCGCCCGCAATTGCGGATTGTTCTGCTCTGCTGACGACAGCAAAATCAGGGGAAGATGAGCATGGCGCGGATCGCGGCGGATCGCTTCGGCCACTTCATCGCCGTTCATGCCGGGCATTTGGTGATCAAGCAACACCAGATCGAAGCTTGTGGCCTTGTCTTGCGCTTGAGCCAGCATTTTCAGCGCTTCGGCGCCATTGCGCGCACAATCGACGTTCAGGCCAAGCTTTTCCAATTGCTGCGCCAGAACCTGCCGGTTGACATCCAGATCATCGACGATCAGCGCCCTTTTTCCCGCCAGATCAATTGGGGTGCCATCTTTGCCCGTTTCAGCTTGTTCGATGATTGGCAGCGTTATCGTGAAGGCGAATGTGGAGCGCATCCCCGGCACTGATTCGGCCCAAATCCGGCCGCCCATCAATTCCACCAACCGTTTACAAATCGCCAGCCCCAAACCGGTGCCTTCGAATTTTCGATTGGTTCGACCATCGACCTGTTCAAAGGCGTTGAAAATCCGCTCGAGCTGATCTTTAGGAATGCCGATGCCCGTGTCGGTGACGGAAAAAGTCAATTCGGCTTGTGAGGGCTGTCCCGGTTCTGATTGTAGGATCTTCCCTGAGACTTCGATGTGCACATGGCCATGGAGGGTGAACTTGACGGCATTGCTGATCAGATTGGTGAGGATCTGCCGGATGCGGCCGCTATCGCCCAGAAAACGGTTGGGCAGATCGGGGGGATATTTGAGCACCACCTCGATGTTTTTCTGTTGGGCGCGTGATGACAACAAGGCGGCAATGTCTTCCATCATGGCCTGCAGATCAAAGGGTTCGGGCTGCAGTTTCAGCTTGCCGGCCTCAACCTTGGAGAAGTCCAAAATGTCATTGATGATGGTGATCAGGGCAGCCCCCGAAGAGGCGATGGTTTCGGCATAGGTCTTTTGATCCGCATCAAGCGGGGTTTCGAGCAACAATTCAGCCATGCCGATGACCCCGTTCATGGGGGTGCGGATTTCATGGCTCATATTGGCGAGGAATTCCGACTTGGCACGGTTGGCGGCTTCGGCCTCTGAGCGGGCTTGCAACAGTTCCCGTTCGCGATTGTCGCGCTCCTTGAACATTTTTGACAGGGTATTGATGGAACGGTCGAGGCTTAGAAATTCCACCGCCGTTGAGGCCGGCAAGGGCGGGCCTTGCCATGGCTTTTGCTTCAGCACGGTGTTGAGCTTGGCATGCAATATGGCCAAGGGCTGGAAAATCAGTTGTGAGGAGAGCAGGTAAAACAGCAGAACCAGAAAAGTGAGAATGGCGAAAGTGTAAAGCCGGGCCTCGCGGACGGCGGTTTCGATCCGCTTTTCATTGGCGGTGGTCGACCATTGCACCGTCATGCGGCCAAAACGTTCCCCTTCATAAGTCACGTCTTTGACAATTTCGGCAAGTTTATCCCGGGCCACAGTGTCTTGGCGCGGCCAGCGGGCGATGACGTGTCCCTTCTCATTTTCCACCCGGAGCGATTTCAAGGCCGGGATCCGCTCCACGGCTTCGCGCAACGCGGTTTCAATCACCGGGGCGTCTTCGACGATCAGGGCTTCCAAAATCAGTCCGTTGAGCAGGGAAATCGTCAGATTGGTTTGCTGCTCGAGCTCTTGAGAAACCCGCGCCCGTTCCGCATAGCGTGTCAATTCGCCAAGGCCTATGCCAACGATGATGATCAAAGCCAATAAGGCGAGCTGGATTTGGGTTGAAAGTTTCATTGCTCTCGAGCTCCAAAGAGGGCTATGAACGGGGCGGGAGATTTTTCCGTGGCAAAGTCTTGGGCATCGCGCATGGCGTCGCGGATGATGTCATAATCGCTCTCAGCAGCAGGCAGAAAGCCGCTTTTTTTCAGCGCCTTGAGGGCCGCCTTATCGGTCATGCCCAAAAGCACATCACGCAAGGCCAAGCGAAGACGAACCGGCAGGTCCGCACGTGCCACCCAGGGTTTGGTGACATTGGGGAAAGTGATCAAGGCGCGTAAGGCATAGCCGCGTTTTCTCAACTTTTGATAGGTGCTTTCTTTCAAGGCGCCAGCATCGAATTGGCCATTGGCGACAGCGGTGCCGACTTTGTCATGGCGGCCGAGATAGGCGTAATGCTTCAAGGCAGCGGCGGTGATCCCGGCTTGTTTGAGAGCCGATTGCGAGAGAAAGCGGCCAATGGTGGACATCGGACTGCCAAAGGCAAAGCTGCGTCCCTGTAGCTGTTGCAAGTTTGTAATGTCGCTGTCGGTGCGCACGCATATGATGCCATTGAAGGTTTTGCTTCCGTTGACGGCTTCCATGGCCAACAGCTGGATGGCGGGGTTCAAGGCTTTGGCCTTGACATAGGAAGCAGGACCAAAACGGGCGAAATCGAAATCACCCTTGGCAAGGGCGTCAATCGCTTTATTGTAGGACGAGGTTATCTGGGTGCGAATCGTTACCGGCTCTCCCAGCTTTTGGGTCAGTCCCGCTTCGATGGCGTTCAGCACCGGGCGGAACTTGCGCACCACTTCGCTTGGTTTGTCGGCCGCATAGGTGCCAAAGGTCAAAGTGATCTTGGCTGTTGCGGTTTGCGTGCCGGCGGCGAGCAACAAGCTGGCAATAAGCATGCTTTTAAGGTTAAAGACCACGCTCAGGGTTAGGGGACGTCGTTGCTGGTTTTGCGAGCTGGGATCAGAAGAGGGGGAAAACATGGGCCTTGCATCCTTGTTGTAAAGATTGGGCTTGATGTTGGGCTCGAGGGTTAGACCGAAGTCGCCTTTCCAGCGATTAACCAGCCAGCAGAGGAAAATAATTCTGCGGCCTGATCGGCGGGCAGGGCTGGCGCAAACAAAAAACCTTGCAGATAGTCGCAACCAATGTCCCGCAACAGGCGGGCCTGCTTGGCGGTTTCAACCCCTTCGGCGACGGTCTTTTTGCCCAGTTGATGGGCCAGCATGGTAAGCGCGCGAATGATCGCCTGACTGGCGGCATCGCTCATGACACGGGAAACAAAAGAACGATCGATCTTGATGCGGCTGACCGGAAAACGGTTGAGATGGGTCAGCGAGGCATAACCGGTGCCAAAATCATCGAGATCGATTTCAATGCCCTGTTCGGTGATACAGGTCAGTTGCTGGGCGATTTGCGCATGTTTGTCGTTTGACATCACGACATTTTCGGTGATCTCGATGGCCAGTGTGCCATGGCTGGAAGGACAACGGGCCTGGCCCTCTTTCAGGCGCTGGCACAAGCCTTCATGAAGCAATTGTTCGGTTGAAATGTTGATCGAGAGCCGGCCAAATCGCAGCCCCTTCCTAAACCATTGTTCGGCGGTATCGCAGGTTTGCTCGATGATGCTGTTGCCAATCTGTGACGCCAAAACCGGGTGTTCGAGTGCGGCATAAAATTGGTTTGGCAGATCGATTCGTCCATCTTTGTGCCGCCGTCGAACCAGCGCCTCGAATCCGGTGATCTGCCAGCTTTTCGCATCAATAATGGGTTGAAAGAAGGGGATGATTTCGCCCGCTTCCAGTGCCTGTTCGATTTCGGTCAGCATCTTGTGGCGTTGTGAGACGGCGGCGGCAAGTTTGGGATCGAAAAAGGCCACCCGGTCACGGCCCCGCGTTTTGGCGTCATAAAGGGCGATATCGGCATTTTTGATCAGGGTTTCAGCGGTTTGCGCGTCGCTGGGAAAGAGTGCTGCGCCAATGCTGGCGGAAAAATTGATGCGGCCGATGGCATCGATAAAAAGCGGTTGACGCAAAGCCTCAGAAAGCCGCTCGGCAATGGTAACCATGTCTGCAACCGTGGCAATCTGGGGAAAGATCACCGCAAATTCATCGCCGCCAAGCCGTGCTGGGATATCCTTGTCGCGAATATTGTTTTTGATCCGTGTGGCGAATTCCTCGAGCACCCGGTCCCCGATATCATGGCCGTGGGTGTCATTGATGGTCTTGAAGTGATCGACATCGAGCAGCAAAAGACCAAGGCTGTGCTGTTGTTTGCGCGCGGCCTTTAGGACCGTGGTCAAGGCATCATGAAATGCGGCGCGATTGGCCAGGCCGGTCAAGGCGTCGTGGTTGGCGATATGGCGCATTTTTTGATGCAGACTGACGGTCCGGAAGCCGTTTTTGACCCGGGCGAAAAGTTCATCCTTGTTGATGGGTTTGGCAAGATAGTCATCGGCGCCAGCCTCCAACCCTTCGGAAATGTCACGGCTGTCGGCACGGGCGGTCAGCATGATGAAATAGGTGTAGTTTTTGTGATTTAACGCCCGGATCGCCCGGCAAAGTTCAAGCCCGGTCATGCCCGGCATCATCCAGTCGCTGATGATCAGGGGAACCGGTGTGAAACGGCAATGCTCAAGGGCTTTTGTGGCACTGTCGACAGCGGTTACCGAATAGCCCCAGCTTTGCAAAAGCGAGCGCAAGGTTGCGCGTTGCGAGGCGGAATCTTCGACGATCAGAACATGGTGTTCGGGTTGTAAAGAACCGGTCTCGGTAAAAGACGCGTGCGGTGTAAAATTCCCCATCTGATTTCAACCTTTGCGGTATCGTCTTCGCGGTTTTGGGTGTGCAAAAGTGTAATACAATTAGAAGTAGTTGAAGATGGTGAATTTTTAATGAATTTTTGCCCGATTTTCGGTTCATGCCCTTTTGTGAATGGCTTTAAGAGGGGCGCTGATGGAAAGGTCTGACATACAATCATTGATTGTATATCGAATGTTAGGAATTTTGGCGTAAGGTTTGGAAAACCAAGAAATTCACCGCATTTAAGTGATATCAGACGACAATTTGGGAGATACGTTAATACCTATGTCTGTCAATCTCTCCAATATCCACACCAGCACGGCAAAAGGACTCGGCAGGCTGCGTGAGTTGCGCGCCCATCAGCGGATTCCTTGCAATATTGCGGCAACAGTGGAATGCCACGGCAGGTTGCAGCCGGTGCGAATCAAAAATATCTCACAGGGTGGGCTTTTGATCGTGGGGGCCTATAATCTGTTTACCGATGACGAGGTAATCATTCGCACATTGCGCGGCCGTCATTTCAAGGGGCGCATTGCCTGGGCCCTTAATAGCCATTGTGGTATCCAGTTTTTTGATTTGCTTGAAAAGGATGATCCGATTTTGCGCCCCAATGCCAAAGGCTGATTGGGATGGTCGTAAAGCAACAGATTATACCCGCGGCTTTAGGGCTTCATTCCTATAGCGTTTAATTCATGAGAAGACTTCAACGGGATATGGAAAGCATAAGCCGTCAATGATGAAGGCCGCCGGTATTCTTGTCCCGGCCTGTTGGTAAGTGTTATTCCATCTCCTGTTCTTCCATCATCTGAAAGATACGTTCGGCATTTTGCCGTGCCAGTTCTTTGAACGTGTCAAGATGGGCATAAGCGGACTGATCGATTTTATAGGCGTCTTGCAGGTCGCCGCCCTCATCGAGGATCTTCTGGACTTGTTGGCGCATATAAACCAGATAGTCTTTGGTGTATTTCGTCACTTCTTCCAAAGTTGTGGGCCCGCCATGGCCGGGGATGATATATTTGGGCTTGAGCGCGGCGAATTTTTCCCAAGTTTCAAGCCATTTGGCGGTGTCGGTATCGCGGAAGACCGGTAACAAGCGCTCGTGAAAGGCCATGTCACCGGTGATGATCAGGCTTTCATCGGGCATCCACAACATCAAATCGCCTGGGCTGTGGGCCGGTCCGAGATAAAGAATTTCCATCCGTTTGCCACCCATATCGAGCACCATCTTGTCATCGATGATGATATCAGGAACGGTGAGTTTGGTGCCGATCATCTTGTCGCGGAGCCGGCGGCGCGCCCGTTCATAAATCCGCTGGCCGTGGCGTTTCATGATTTCGGCAGCATCACGGTGAGCGATGATTTTGGCGCCCTGTTCTTGCCAGTAATTCGCACCCAGCATGGCGTGCCCTTGAGCATTTTCCAGCACCACATATTTCACCGGTTTGTCGGTGCGGGCCTTGATCTCCTCATGAAGCGCCATCGCCAGCAGATAGTTGCCGCCGGCATTCATCACCACCACCCCCTCATCAGTGATGATGAAGGACAGGTTGTTGTTGTGCCCGGAGTTTTCATAAGTTCCAGGGGCGGTTGCGCCAATCGCACTCCACACCCCGTCAATGACCTTTTGCGGCCGGTCATAAAGGACCGATTGCAAGTCCTTGTCGGGTGCTTTTACCGGTAATCCGGCCTTTTTCCAGGCAAAAAAGCCATCGGCATAGTTGAGTACATTGGTATAACCCATGCGCATCAAGGTTTCGGCGGCAAAGGGGCTGCGTTCATTGATGCCGCAATAGACGACGATTTTCTGGTTCTTGTCCCGGGCCCAGTCCCAGATGCGGAATTCCAGCCAGCCCATCGGGATATTGGTGCTGCGGGGAGCGCGGATCATGCCGCCAAGCAGATGCACTTCTGTTGGGGTGCGGACATCAACAATCAGTGTCGTGGGCTCTTTTTTGAGCAGCTCTTGAAGCTGTTGGGTATTGATGTTGTTGATTTGTTTGCGCACGGCTTTGAGCCGTTCTTGGCCGGTGATGACGCCTGACAGATCGGCCAAGACCGGGGTGGAGGCAAGCCATTGCAGCAAGACAATCGCAACAATCAAGCAAGCGGCGATCAAGCGGGCCGGTGATCTCAGCAATGTCCCCATAATCCTAAAGATATCCATGTTTATTCAGTGTGCAAAACGCGCGACTGTGCCTGATACAGGCAGTATCAGCTTCGTCCTTACATTCCATGGTTAGACACTGGCATTTTCATGAAGTTTGTCAAGGATGAAACCGCTTCGCGGCCACCACAAGCGAGCGTGGAGTGACGGGAGCCTTGCAGGCGACCGGCACGACGGGGGCTTGAAAATGCTGGTCCTTGACAAACTTCATGAAAATGCAAATCCGCTCACCATGGAATGTAAGGACAGCTCCAGGCCAGAAGATTTGCGAGCTAGCATACCAACCCTGCCCTTGACTCGTATACCCTCCAATTTAGGATGAAACTGCAAAGGGATACGAAAATCCTCAGAGGTCAATAATAAATACCGCCGGTATCAGCCCTTGTTCGTCAGATTGTGCGCTGCTTTTTTGACAGTTCAGCGGTTTTGTAACGGGCTTGGAACTTGCGGTGATAAACGCGGCGCTTGCCTCTTTCCATCGGAACAGTCTTAGATGGCAGCACTGGTGATGCGGCGTATCTCGGCGATCAGGCGGCCGGAGATGCGGCCGGTTTGGGGCATTTCGCGGTCTTGCTCAAAGGCCAAAATTGCTTGCCGGGTCCGCTCGTCGAAAAAACCATCAACCGCCCCTGGGGCATAGCCCAGCTCGGCAAGGATTTTTTCGATGGGTTTGGTAATCGCCCTTGCCGTCTTGGCCTGCAATTGTGCCGTTTCTGGCTGCCCAGGTCCGTGGCCCTTACGGCCTTCCCCGCTGTTAGCCCCGTTGGGGCGGCCAACGCCAAAGATGAGCTGCTTGAGCAAGTCTTCTGAGACTTCGGCCGTGATGGGCCGTTTGTTGTCATATTGCCAGGCCCATATGGCGGCGCGGGTTTGCAAGGTGGCGATGCCATTGGGCAGGCCCGGATCATAGCCCAAATTGATCAGCTCACGTTGTACACCACGGATCAAATCGGCGCGGCCACCCGTTTGCAGTAACACATGAGACGGTGAAGCGCGGTGTTTTGCGGCCAGCATGGCCCGTTCTGAGGGTTGCAGATGAACCGCGTTGATAACGATATAGCCAAATCCTAAAAAGGCTGCTGCAAAAGTGATCCGATAGAAGGTCAGCCGAAGGTAAGTGACTGTGGCTTCAATCCATTTGCGAAAGGCAGCCATTGCAGTTCTCCATTATGCGGCCTTCTCTTGGGGGCTATTCTGGGGCTGGGGTGTTGCAACATCGTCCTGATTCCGCCAACAGGGCAGGGTCAGGGAAATCGCAGCACCGTCCAGCCCGCTCATCCAAAGTTCACGGTTGTCGCTCACCAATTGCAAGGTGCCATCTTGTAATTGGGTCAGGGCTTCGACAATGGCAAGACCAATCCCGGTGCCGTCATGGCCACGGTCGAGATGTTGTTCACCCTGAATGAAAGGTTGGCAAAGCCGCTTGAAGTCATGGGGCTTGATCCCCTCTCCCGAATCGCGCACCAGAATTTCAACAGCCTCATTGGGGGCATCCTTTTGGGTTTGGGCGCTGACCAGGACGCGGCCGCCAATCGGCGAAAATTTGATTGCATTGGACAGCAGGTTGAGCAGGATCTGACGGCAGGCACGCGCATCAGCCCGCATGGGGGGTAAGCCTTCACTTATCTGCCATTCCAGTTTGATGGATTTTTGGTCCGCCAAGGGCTGCATGATCTTACAGCAGGTTTCGATCAACGGCGCCACCGCAATGGGTTCCAGGGTAACATGATAAGTGCCCGATTGCAGCCGCGAGAGATCCAAAATTCCATTGACCACAGAAAGCAAATGGCGGCCGCTTTGATGAATGAGACGGGCATATTCCTGTTCCCGGCTTTGGCCGCTGGCCGAGAATTCACGGTTCAAGATCTCTGAAAAGCCGATGATCGCATTCAATGGTGTTTTGAGTTCATGGGTGACCGTGGCCAGTTGCAGATTGGTGCTTTTGTCCAAAGTCATGAAAGGGCGCAGTGGATTAACTGGCTGGGGGTGATCCAGTTTGTTGGCCTTTTTTGGTGTTCGGGGGTGAGCCCGTGAGCCGTCGACGATTTTTAAGGTCAAGAGCAACACCACGGTAAACCAGATGATCGGCAACAGCAGTTTGAGTGCGGCTGGCCAGTGCGGTTGGTTCATAAACAGCCACAGGGTCAATAGTATAGCTTGCCCACAACTTAACAAAAACGCAATCACAAAACCGTGGATTTGCCGGTTGGGACGTGTCGGTGAACCTTTCTCGACGTGAAACTTGTCAAGCATTGCAATCATAAATTGATTCGCGCGGCTAAGTAAATCGGTGGAATCTGCTCTGACACGCAACATCATAAAAGTTGGTCCTTGCGCTTATGCAGCCTGTGGACGGCGCTCGTGCCGGTGATGGTTACAATTGGCTGCGTTTTTTATGGTTGTGCGATGACTATGGGTGGAAACGGGTTAGCAAAGCCTTATCGTGCAGCGTTAACAAAAGGCAAAATCAAGGGGGCAGAAATTTGCGGGCCGGCTTTGACCGGATGGAGATTTGGTTGATTTGCCCGGCTGCAGGCTTTATCTCAATCGGATAGAAAAGGCCTCCCACAATCGTTCTATCGCGCAAAACAAGGTGGGTGGGTCGCAGGTGAAGCCGATAGTGGGGAGGGGACATCGTGTCAGTATTCGATGACAGAAAACGCAGTTTTGAAAAGAAATTCGCGCTGGATCAGGAAATGCTGTTCAAGGCGCAGGCGCGGCGCAACAAGTTGCTTGGACTGTGGGCGGCCGAACAGATGGGAATGAGTGAAGAAGAAGCGCAAGACTATGCCATGACGGTGGTCAAGGCCGATATGGAAGAGCCTGGTGATGAAGATGTGTTTCGCAAAATCAGAGCCGATTTCGATGCCCATGGCGTGGCTCTGACCGATCACCAAATTCGCCGCACAATGGAAGAGCTGTTGGTCAAAGCCATGGATCAAATCGAACAGGAAGCGGCAAGCCGCTAACCAGCGATTGACTTGCGCGGCTTTACGGGTAAGATGAAGCCCGTTGAATATATCGCCACTTAAGCCTTGCGGGAGAGATCAGCAAAAGCTGGCGCCGAAGGAGCAACCGCCCCGGAAACTCTCAGGCAAAAGGACCGCAGGATGATGGCACTCTGGAAAGCAGCCCGGATGGCGGGATAAGGTGGCGATGCCGCACTTCTGCCATGGCATCATAGGGGCTCACCGAAGGAGCAAGAGTCAAGGCGGCGTGTGAGGGCGGCGCATTGGCTGAAATCTCTCAGGTTCCGTGACAGAGGGGGCAGCGCCGGCATGGCAACGGCAACACAGCCATACAGCAACACGCATAAGATGCCGGCCCGCTTCGCAACTGCATGTGAACGATGGAAAGTTGATCCTTCATGAGTGTTGAGCCCGCCAAACAGAAGCCACATCCGTTGACCGCCGGTTCGCAATCTTCGGATGAGAAACAATCTTTAGCTGAAAAACGGGGGGCTGACATCGAACAAGCCCCGTCGGCTCAACACAGCTCCGCCCATTCCGCCCATCAAGAAGCTTCAGCCCCCGCCGCTTCCCCGCCAACGCTTCAGAAAACGCCGTTGTATGACTGTCTCTTATACACATCTCCGAGCC
>WGBT01000330.1 GCA_015494185.1 Hyphomicrobiales bacterium
GGATCTAACTGCGCGGCTGGAAGAACAGCGCAGCCGGGCGGTTGAGGCGTTGTTTGGCAGTGCGCCTTGGAAAGCTTATGAAAAAAATCTCAACACGCTCATTCAGATTGCTCGCAGCGCTCCAGCCGCGGTCGAAGAACGCTTTATTGAAGAGTTGAAAAAACGCCAGACCTCACTTGCCAAACAGAAAGTGTCGCTTTCAGAAGCCAGGGCAACCAGTGAAAAATTGGCCGCTGAACGCAAGCTGATCGAACGCAAATTGGTTCAGGCGGAAAAAGAGCTGGAAACCGTGCAGGAAGATGTTGCCAAATTTCGCAGTGAACAACAGGCCAAGAAACGCGAGCTGGAAGTGGCGCGGGCGGCGGCCGAGGCGGAGCTGCGCGGGGTTGGCTCAACCGGCCGCTCCGGACGCGGGCCGCGCTATCGGGAGCTGCAAAAGGTCGTGGTGCGCACGGAGATTGAATATAATGTCATCAAGAAACAGTTGGATGAAGCGCGCGGGAAATATGCGGCTTTGGAAAAGCGCATTGCCAATCTACGGGATCGCAGCGCCAAGATCACCCGGAAATTGTCGGAATTGAAAACCAAGGAATTGGCCGCCAAAAGCCAAATCGAGGCGCAGGAGCGGCTGAAAAAGCAAAGCTTTGCGCCAACAGTTCAGGCGGCCGCGGGCTTTAAGACCTTGGAGAAATTGCTTACGGAATTCCGCCAAAAACCAACCCAGAAACGGTTGTTGCAAATCCAAGCCGTTTGTGGTGATCTGCGTGCCGCCTTGATCCCGGTGCCAAAGCTGGCGGCAGGCGCGCGGGCGGTTGAGTGTGATCCCGGTGCGGTGAACGATGGGGCGGCGCGGGTTTTCGCCGCCAACAAGGCCCTAACGGCGTTTTGGGAGCAATGCGGTGATGCCAGAAAAATGCCCACCGAGACCGATGCACTGATTGCCTTTGCGCAAAGATGTATTTTGAGTTCTGGTCTGCCCAGTGCCGTGACACGGGAATATCGCCGCAATATCAATCAGATTTCCTTGAACCGCGATGACAAAGCGAAGAATTTCGTTGTCACCTGGAACGCCTTTCTCGATGGCAATAAGCTGGCCTATCTGGCGCTTGCAATCGCCATTGCCATTGACAGTCTGGTTTTCATGTCGGGCTTGTTTGGCGCCAATATTTTAACTTCGCCGCTTGCCGGAAGTCCCAAAGCCCGGGGGCAACCGATTCCGCAATTACAAGCCATCGTTGACAATGCCTTGCTGCCTGACAAAGCCTATGCGGCCGAGCTGACGCTCAATCTGATGGTGCCCTATAGCCATCAGAATGATCAAGGTTATATGGCGGAGATCGAATTGGAAGGGCTTGTTCCAGATCAATTCTTGCAGGTTCGCAAGGTGATGTTGGCGGGGGCCAATCTTGGCCTTGTATGGCGTGATCCTCATTCCAAGGATCGTTTTTTGATTCGTTCTGAACTGTTTGAATATCTTTCAATTGTCCGGGCTCGGGAAGCCAAGCTTGGCCATGTCGCCAGCAAGGATCCCACACCGCGTTGGAAGGGGGAGGAGGCCTTTCCAGTATCTGATATTCATGATGTTGGTGTAAAGCAAGGTGAGATTTTATCGCCGCAGCAAATGGACCTTCTGATCAATCCACCAGCCCCAGCCAATGATGATGAGATGACCCACCTGGCCAATTTAGAACGCCACAAGGAGAGCCAAAACACTACGCCATCTGAACAACCAGAGGAACAAACTTCCTTGCCGGCTTCAGAAAACAAGGGGACGCGTGAAATTGCCCGTATCGATACTTATAGTCCGGAACGTGAGGAGGAATGGTATGCCATTCGTGAGGCTTTTCGGCAAAAATTAAAAATTCGTTTGCCCCTTGGTCGCGATCTGCAACAGTTTTGTTCTGGTGCTGGGGGCGAAACACCAGAACAGATGATGGAGCGCTTTTCCCGCCAGGATATTGATCTACAAAACTATTTTATCAAAATGGAACTCACCATTGAGGGGGAAATCGATCAGCAGGAAAGAGCGCTTCGAGATGAAAAGGCATCACGGCCTGATCTGCAAAAATATGTCTCGAAAGTTGCAGCCGAATTTCGTGAAAAGAAAGCCGCGATCATTTTGTTTCGTATTAATGATGAACTTCAGCAAAAGGCTGTCGAAGTTCGCCATAATCTTCAACGTTTAATTGATGATTCGGGAGAGGCAGATGATTATGGGACCCGTGAGCAAATCGAATATTATTTAGGGGAGCTGGCTCAGGTTGAAGAGACACGTTGCCGTGATATGATGAAACTGCGCGAGACAATCCGTCATGCCCGTGAATTCCTCGAACAAACCGAATCGGCAGACAGTATCTAATACCAGCGGCCCCTGGCCTGGACTCGTCTACCGTCCCCATTTACGTATAATTGTTAAAGGGATACGGAAAATATGAAGAGGTCAAAATGATAAAGACCTCCAGTATAATGCCAGCAGCCGCTGATCTTCATTCGCATACATTCCAAATTCGCATCAAATCTTCAAAGGGATAGGGACAAAGGCAGCGGCTGAGGACAAATAATGCCGCCGCTATAGAGGACAAAGCTCTAGCGGCGGGGAATGTCGAGATCGACAAAGGGGGCGCGAACCCGGACCCGGTCTTTGGTCACTTCGACGCGGGTGGTGGGCACATTGACCTTGACGCCATCATCATCGATGGTCACCGGGCTGTTTTCGCCCTCCAAAAA
>WGBT01000331.1 GCA_015494185.1 Hyphomicrobiales bacterium
ATTGATGTGTTGGGGCTTGCCAAGCTGTTGGCGGAAGGGGAGCCGCTCCTTCTGATCGATATTCGCGAACCGTCTGAACGGGCAATTTGTCAACTCCCCAACAGTCAGGTACTGTCCATGAACGATATCCTACGCGCCAACCATCAGTTGCCGAAAGATCAGCTCCTGGTGATTTATTGTCATTATGGCATTCGCAGCCGCATGGTGGTCGAACTGTTGCTGCAGGATGGTTATGGCAATGTGCTCAATCTCGATGGCGGTATTGATGCTTGGGCCGAACGGATCGATCCCCAGATGCCACGCTACTGAGGGAAGCGGAAGCTTTGCTTCTTGATAATGAGTATACCGGATATATTGGCTGTCGGCCGCCGTTTTTTGGGTATCACATTGAAGTTTCTTCATAAATTGAACCTTTATGCGAACGCCCACCAAAGGCCGCGCTGGTATTACTCAATAAGAGATTCTAGATTCCGGCCTAAACCTGTCCTTACCTTCCATGGTGAGCGTTTTTGCATTTTCAGCTGGTTTGTCAAGGGCCGCTAAAGCGGCCGCGAAGCGGTTGTAACCCTTGACAAACCAGCTGAAAATGCCAGGGTTTCATCATGGAAGGTAAGGACGGATCTGACACTGATTGTGAAAACAAGTGCAGCCTGTCATAGGTGGGTGATAAAGGCTTATGCGTAAGCTGGTTTCTGTACCGCCAGAAAATCCACCTTTTCACAGAACAATAGCTTTCGCCATAACCATAAGAGGAATGGCCGACGGGGAAATTCCCAAACTTGCTTGCAGAGCAGTCTAATTCTGGGCGGCGACTTCGACAAAGGCTTCGTTGAATGCGGTCACAAATTCCTTTGAGCCGCATTTTTTCATGTTACGGGCAATGATCGAAGCCAGCTTGTCGATCAGCTGTTGGATGGTTTTGCCCGCGACCACCGGATTGCGTTCATAGCCGCGGCGGCTCAGAAAATTAGCGGTGGCGGCTTTGCCAATCCCCGGGCGCAGCATTTCCAATCCCCGGCCAAAGCCAACCAGGTTCAAAAGTTCAAGCTTGGCGGCGGACAAATAGGCGTGGCCTTTGCGTTTGGCGATTTCGGTGATCCGGTGCAACTTGTAGACTTGGAGCATGGGGCCAATATCGGCGTCGAGATTGAGAGCGTGAACGGCCCGGCCTTTGGAGGTTCTGGCAAAGGCAACATATTCGCGCCAGCCGTCACGGCGGCGATATCTGCGGATGCTGCGTTTGATATCTTTGACCATGCGCCGCACGATCTTGGCCTTGGCGTGCAGATGTTTGGCACGGGCCGGTTTGGCGGTTTTGGCCATGTTTTCCAGCCGGTCGGCAAATTCGTTGCCAAATTTTGCTGTCATAGCCGAGGAATTGGCTGATAAAAGCTGGGCGTAACCAAGGGCGCTGGAGATCGGGCGCCCATAAGGGGCGACAGGCTTGCAATTTTGATCGGTGAGGAACACGCCTGCTTGCCGATTGTAGGGACCAAGCCCGCCAGTTTCCAGGGCAAAGACACCAACCACCTGCTCGGCCGTCAAACCAAGCCGCAACGCCTCTCGCGCATAAGCCTTCTTGAAACTCTTTTCATCCGTATGCCGCGGGACGAAATTGTAATGTTTTTTGGCCGCGCGCAGAAAATCCTTGACGGTGCCAAAGCGGGGCGGTCCTGGCTTCTTTTTCTTGGCTTTGGCCTTCTTGGGAGGCGGAACCGGGTTTTTCGGCCATTTCGGGCCGGTATATTTGGGGGGCTGGGTCAGCACATAGTCTTTGAGGGTGATGGTCTCGCCGCGCCGCTTTTTGGCTTTACGGATGGCCCGTTTTTTCTTGATTTGCGCCCAATAGCGATTAAGCTGCGCGCGATAGGCTTTGCGGGCTTTGAAATAGGCTGCCAGCTTGGCCTTGTAGATGCGGATTTTTTCTTCGAGTTTGGGATCAATCGGGGCTGATTTTGAAGCCGGGGAAGCCGCGCCATTCATGTTGTTTTTCGACGCTGATTGGGCGGATACGATAGGGATGGCCGCAATCGTTGAGCCCATGATTGTGAGCGCCATAACCATAACGGCCAGAACAGCCTGCCGCCCCCGCTTTTTTTCAGGCCGGGAGACAGCATTTTTGGCAATATTGAGTTTTGCAAGATCAAGATTAAGACGAATGCGCCGCAAAATAACTCAATCCTCCCTTGCTGAATTTCCCCGATTTATTCACCTGGGAAAACCTTATCACCGGTGGTGCCATCGCGATAGTGGTTCTCCTAATCGCTGATAGGGAACCACTATCACTGATAATCATATTGCAATCATGGCATTTATGACGCAAGCTGTGGTCAAAATATGACGCGATATGACGCGGCGCCCGGGCCGTCCGGCTGCACCCCTCAAGCCGCCGCTTTCTCCCGGCAGGATGGCACAAATTTGTCGTGAGGCCAACAAGGCGTTGAGATCGGTTCGCCCAATCCGGCGGCAATCAGCTTCTCCCGCGCCCGGAGCAGGCGATTGACCAAGGCGGGCTCGATCTTGGCGTAAGCTTCGGGATCTTCAACCCGTCTGACCACGATTCCAAGCAATTCAGTGATCGCATTGCCCACTGAGTTTTGCGAAATGGTAACGATCAACCGCCCCTTTTCATCGCGATAGAGAATCTGTTTATAGGCTGGGCGCCAGCGAATATCATTGGCAAAGGCGGGATCGATGATAACCTTTTCACGCAGATCGCGCGCGACTTTGATGAAGGTTGAATTGCCCAAAAGGACATTGTCGACCTGGCTGCGGAAATGGGCTTCGTGGGGAATGGCTTCCTCTCCGGTGGATACCAATTGGAAGAAGGTGCGATAAAAATCCAGAAAACCGAGCAAGATTTGCTCATATTCGTACCAGAAATAGCGGTCTTTCAGCACTTCGGCACCTTTTTTCACCCACCAGCTCGGCAGCCCTTGCGGATAGCCGGTCAAGGACAGGGCGCTGTCTTCGGCGGGCAACAATTCCATATATTGCAGGTCCAAGACTTCCAGAAATTCCATATAGACGCGGGCCAGATGACGCAGGAACAAAGTGTTGTGACCGCTGTCTGTGAGATTGGGATTATCCGGATCGGCGGGTTTTGCCGCTGCCAACTGGTCCATTGGGAAGACCATGAAATGGTTATGGATCATGCGAATGCTGGGCACGCCGGGCTTGTCCAGCGGCCAGGTGGAATCCAATGAAGCCTCGCCGCACAAGATCAAATGGCGTTGCGGATCGGGATAGTTGTCCAACATGTCCCGAATCAAAATCTGGGTCATCTGCGACCAGACCTTTTTCTGCTGGCGGTTCATCTGGTCGCGGCGCACCGGGCGGCCGAGCGGATCGAGAATCCGCCGGGAAGTGTCCAGCATGACACTGGTGTCAAATTCGGAGGAATGGCCGATGATCTTGCGATACATCAGCAAATCTTCAGGGGTCCGGAACAGGCCATTTTCTTGCGCCAGATTTTGCAAATTGGCCGGACTGTTGAAAAATTCATTGCGGCTCATGCCCTCAGGGATGGTCAAGGCCAGCTTCGGGCGCGGGGTTACAATCTCCCGCGGCATTGATTTTTTGATATTCATGTCGGGTTAATCTTGGCTGTCCTAGTGTTACTTATCTGGTTTGTTTTTTAGGTTCTGTTGAGAACAAAACCTAGTGCGGACGTTCAAAAAGTTTGATAAAGCAATGTGCCCTTGACCGCAATTCCAATGACCGCAATTCCAATGCGACACTGATGGGCGTCCCCGGGCGTTTTGAATGGCTCGAACGCCATGGAGGCGAACCATCGAAAATCTTATCAGCAATTCTCATGTTTTGTCGCAAAACACGAATATTTTTCAGCCCAATCATAGGAGGAAATGGAAATGACTTGGCGTTTTACGATCGCAGTTGCGGCTTTGCCCATGGTTTTGGCCGTTTTTTCAGGGTCGGCAATGGCCGATCAATGTTCCGACAAAAAGGTTGTCCAAAGCGGCGGCGAAAAACGGACCTTGACTTTTGCGCGTCACAGCGCCCGGGACAACTGGGTGACCAAAGTGCGTAACAGCAAAGAGTTCGGCAAAAAGTGGTCCAGATTTCATTTGGCAAAAGACACAGCCTATC
>WGBT01000332.1 GCA_015494185.1 Hyphomicrobiales bacterium
CCTTGCAGCCCGCCAAGCAAGAACATCACAAGCAGTTTCGGCAGTAAGCTCCCCCGGAGCTGCCCTTTGAAGTAAAAGAAAAGAAATGGCACCAAAAAAACGACACCAACCATCCGCCCCAAAAAACGGTGGGCCCATTCCCACCAGTAAATATATTTGAAATCTTCCAATTTCATCCAGGAATTGACCAGATTGTATTCCGGTATTTCCTTGTATTTTTGAAACGCCTCTTGCCAATCGGCCTCATTCAGCGGCGGCAAAAAACCCAACAACAACTGCCATTCCGTAATCGACAGCCCCGAATCGGTCAGCCTGGTGATGCCGCCGATCACAATCATGGCAAAGACCATCGCCGCTAAGACAAACAGCCAGATACGAATAGCGCGCAGCATTTCCGGCGCAGGCTCATCGAGCGCAAAAATAGATTGCGGGGTTGCCATGATCTTTCAGTTCCTCTTGTTTGTTCCCATTGGCCTTGACTGTGGCTGACCCTCCAGCCGAGCTGCGGGCGGACGCAGTCGGGCATAAGCGGCGGCCAGAGCACAAAAATCCGCCACATCGAGTTCTTCCCCGCGCCGGGTCGGTGCAATCCCTGCCGCGCTGAGAAGCCTTTCTGGGGAAACCTGCAACGGCTTCAACGCCGATCGCAACATTTTCCTGCGTTGCCCAAAGGCCGCCGCCGTCACCTGTTCCAAATCCTTTAAGGCAAATCCCGATGCGGGAGCCGTTCGCGGCTTCAATGTTACCAGAGCCGATGTTACTTTGGGGGGCGGCGTAAAGGCGCGGGGGGGCAAGGTCTTGGTCAATCGCGCCTCGGTGCGCCACTGAGCCAGCACCGACAGCCGCCCAAAAGCCTTGCTCTTTGGTCTGGCAACAATCCGGTCTACAACTTCTTTTTGAAACATCAAATCCGCCTGGACGAAAAAGGGCGGCCAGCGGTCCCCTGACAGCCAGGTGAGCAACAGCGGGGTCGCAATATTATAGGGCAGATTGCTGACGATCCGAACCCCTCTGAAGGGAGCCGCCGTATAGTCCACGGTCAAGGCATCGGCAAAAATGATTTCAAGCCGGCCTGGGTTTTTGGCGGCAATCGCCTCCAGCACCGGCCGAAAGCGCTGATCCCGCTCGATCACGGTGACCTTGGCCGCCCCCTCCATCAACAGCGCGCGGGTCAACCCGCCAGGCCCGGGGCCGATCTCCAACACATGCACCCCTGCAACCGGCCCGCCGGCAAGGGCGATGCGCCGTAATAAATTGAAGTCGAGAATAAAATTTTGCCCCAAAGCCTTGCGGGCGCTCAGTTGCAGATCGGCAATGACCTCACGCAAGGGAGGCAATCCATCGCCTGGGCCCCTCATGGCGCTCATAGCGCTCATAGCGTTCATGGCGCCGCAGCCATTGCGGCTTCTGATGAGTGACGCCGCCGCTGCCGCGCCATTTGGGCTGCCACTTTGATCGCCTGAATAAGGCTTTCCGGTGAGGCGCGGCCAGTCCCCGCCAGCGCATAGGCGGTGCCATGATCTGGCGAAGTGCGCACGAAAGGCAACCCCAGCGTGATATTCACCCCGCTTTCAAAAGCGAGTGTCTTAAGGGGAATGAGCACCTGATCATGATACATCCCCAAGGCCACATCATAGTTTTTCCGCGCCGGACCATGAAACATGGTATCAGCCGGCAACGGGCCGATCACGTCAATCCCCTCCCCGCGCAAGACTTCGAGCGCAGGCGTGATGATCTCGATTTCTTCGCGCCCCAACGCCCCCGCCTCACCGGCATGGGGATTAAGCCCGGCAAAGGCCAAACGGGGCTTTTCAATACCAAAGGAAACGCGCAAATCCCGGGCCACGACCCGGCTTGTGGTGATGATCAAGGCGCTGTTCAACTGAGCTGGCACCGCTTTGAGTGGAATGTGAATCGTAATGGGCACTACCCGCAGCCCCGCCCCCATCAGCATCATCACCGGTGCCGCCTCAAGCCCGGCTCGACGGGCCAGTACCCCCAAATATTCGGTATGCCCTGGATGCTTGAAGCCCGCCTCATAGAGCACGGCCTTGGCAATCGGGTTGGTCACCACCGCCGCGGCCTGCCCTTTTAGACAAAATTCAACCGCCCGTTCAATCGACTCAAGTGTGCCCCCCGCTACCGCCGGGTTCGCACGTCCCGGCGTCAAAGGAACACTTTTCTGATGCGTCGGCAAGACCGGTAAAGCCGTGGCAAAGACCGTTGTGGCCTGTTTGGGGCTGTCGATCACTTTGAGCGCCGCCCCCTTCGTCCCCAAATGGCGGTTGTGAAAAGCCAAATGCTCTGGATCGGCGATGATAAAAAACGAGTAGGCAGCCTCATGATGCAACACGCGCCAGGCCATTAGCGATAGTTCCAGACCGATCCCATTGGGATCACCACAGGTCAGCGCCAGCGGCGGCAGCGTTTCGCTGTCTAAAACATTGTCTTCACTCATCGGCGGCGGCATTGGGGTCCTCGCGAACATTCAGGGTTATGGATGAAATCGTCAGATGACCTTCGGAGCTACATCGCACGGGACATCCAAGCCATTGGCGGGGTTTTTAGGCCCCCTCCATCTATCACCTGTAACAAGGCAGACCTTGACGGATCGCTCATGCCCCTGCTGTCCTCTGCCCCCCATTTTCCGCAGCGCCATAGGCGGTTGGCAAGAAATCGGGGAACAGCAATTTATTCAGAGGCTCCTAAACCTGACAAACCAAACCGTGTCAGATCCATCCTTTTCCATCGTCCTTCCATTCCATGATGAAACACTGGCCTTTTCAGCTGGTTTGTCAAGGGCCGTCATTTTTAGGCCCCCGTCGTGCCTCTCGCCTGCGGAGCTCCCGCCACTCCACATTGGCTTGAGGCGGCCGCGAAGCAGTTTCATCCTTGACAAACTTGCCGAAAAGGCAAAAACGCTCACCTTGGAATGGAAGGACAGGTTCGGGCCAAGCGATTGGAACAAACCAGCCTTAATCTCTTAGGTTGACCTTATACCGGCGGTATTTGGCATTGACCGTTTGAGCCTTCCGTATCCCTTTGAAGGAGCAAAATAAATTGAAGGGCATACGAGCGAAGGCCAGAAGCTGTTAGTATTATACGAGTACCAGCACCCCCTGCCCCTGACTCTTTTACCCTTCAATTTACGAAGAACCTTCAAAGGGACATAGAAGACATTGGCGGTCAATAAAAAACACTGCCAGTATTATGGGACTGCGTGGGGCTTTTCCACATCACCGATATTCGATCACGGCATCTTGGCGTAAATCACGCATCAACCGCCTTGACATGATCTCAAATTCCTTTTGCCGCAAATCGCTTTTCACCCGCGCCCGTTTCTTTTGCGAACCCAACATGACATTGCGCGCGCACACCGCATAAAGCTCCACACCGGTCGAAGTGAGCGACGGCGGCGTAAGCTCCCCGACTTTAGCGCCCAACAACAGGCTGCGCAAGGGTTGCGGCAGGGTGTCCGACTCCTTGCTGCCCAAATGCTGAACCCGGGCATTTTTCACCTTTTTCAAACTAGCCGCCATTTTCCCACAACCAGGAAACCGTAGCCGCAAAGCCTCCGCCTCGATCAGCCGGCCGACCCGGGTTTTCTGATCCGCCCCTGCGGCATAGGCCAACCGGATTTTTTTCAGTTTCAAGACCACCTTCTTGACCCCTTTGCCATCCGGGCTGCGCGCCAGAGCGGAATCAACCTGAC
>WGBT01000333.1 GCA_015494185.1 Hyphomicrobiales bacterium
CAGGTTCGTTTGCCATCTGCGGCGGTTGCGAGGGGATGGTGGTTGCGCCCATCACGGGTTCTGCGGGGGGCACTGGAGCAGTGGGAGGGGAAACAAGATGATCCGTGCCCGGTTGTTGATTGTTGGCATAGCTATCATGATGGGTCTGGTGGGCGCTCCCATGGGGGGAGGGGGCGCCACTGGGGCCTTGCTGAGGAGGCGTTTGCTGAGGAGACATGGCACCAGGATCATGACTTGGCTGCCCAGGATTATGGGCGGGCGCTGGGGCCGCCGTGTCGTCTTCGGCTATGATTTTCCGGATTGAGGCGAGGATATCGTCCATGGTCGGTTCAGGCGCCTGATTTGAACTGCTCATACCGGCAAGTCTCCAACTTATTTCACGCTCTATGCGGCATTCAATGCAGGTGTTTTTGGAAGGCCACACACTATCGGATGCACATGACACATATTTTGATTTTGAGGTTTACTTTCATGATTGTTGCCTAACAAAAAGACTTTAACATGACATCGGTCAAACACACTGCGTTCGTGCATCCATTTGGTTAACAGGGATTGCGATTGTCGCGGTCAAGCCGAGCCATTTTACCACCTTGCAGGAGCGGTAACCCCTTACAATATTTGGAGGGCCTGAACAGGCTGGCGATCAGCCCTAGAACAGGGAGACGAGCCATAGTCATAGCCATAGAAGGGTGCCAACAAACCCGCTTGCCAACAAAGCTTATGCGCCAGCAAAAGAGCAAGAGCGCGCCTGCAAAGGACAAGGCGGCTTATGCAAAACAGAAAGACAATGGCAATTCACCTGTGATTAATCCTCATCATAAGGATTAATCATAAGGATTAATCGTCATAAGGATCCTGGCCATAGCGTCCCGGTCCCCACCATTTCCGGCGCACCTCGTTGTAATGTGCGCTTGGGTCGTAAAGCGCAACCGAAAGCCCAAGGTCGGCGGCTGACAATCGTCCCACCGCACTTAAGAGCCTGAATGCCGAAACCACCAAATCACGCCGAGAATTTTCTAAAGCAACCAATGAATTGATCAAATCGGTTTCGGTATTCAACACATCGAGCACCGAACGTTGGCCTTCTTTCAGCTCTTCCCGAACCCCGGCCAAGGCGACACGGTTGGCTTCGACTTGCAGCCTGTCACTGCGCACTTGTGCCAAAGCGGCTTGACGTTGGGCCCAGGCCGAGATGATCGCAGCTTTGACACGCTCCCGGGCAGCATCAACTTCACGTTGCCGCTGTGACGCAATATGCATCCCCTGGCGGGAACGGGCTGAAACGGCGCCAGCTTGATAAAGCGGGATGCTGACCTGCCCGGTCACCGTCAGCACATCTTGTTCTTGAACCAGGGGTGAGGGATCGCGCAGCTTTTGATATTCGGCTTGCACACTGACCTCGGGGAGAAATTCGCCATTGATTTTGTCAAGAGCATGGCGCGCCGCCTTTTCTCTGAAGATCGCGGCTAGAATTTCGGGATTATCCCGCCTGCCAGCTGCCAATGCTGCATTCAAATTGGGTGGCAACAAATGGCTGAGATCGCCTGGGCGGCGCAGGCTGCGGGGGGGCGTGCCAATGACCTGAATATAAGCCGCCTTGCTGGCGCGAAGATTGCCACGGGCTGCGGAAAGTTGGGAACGCCCCAAAGCCAGCCGGGCCTTGGACTGGGCAACATCGGTCCGGGTGGCTTCGCCAACCGCCAACCGGTCTTTCGAGGCTTGCAGTTGCCGGGCCAGATTTTCAACATTGCGCTCCCGATGGCGCACAATGGCCTGGTCACGCACAACATTCATATAAGCGGTTACGGCATCGAGAAGAACGGTCTGTTCTGTCTGGCGGAGATCCTCACGGCCGGCATAGACCAGGGCATCGGCTTCCCGAATGGCATTGATGGTGCGGAACCCCCGAAAAACCGGCTGGGAAAAATTGATCCTGAAACTATCCGACCAATTCGAACCATCTGTTGAGCTTGCAGGCCGCGTCTTCTGGTCAGTGTAGGTTCCCGTATAGCTTGAGGTGATGGTGGGACGAAAACCGGAACGGGCCAGGGGCACCTTCTCATCTTCGCCGCGTAAGGCGGCGCGCTGCGCTTTCAGCGTGGGGCTGAAATTATAGGCTTTGGCGAGCGCGCCGCGAAGGGTTTCCGCATGCACTTCCTCCATAGATGCCGAAAAGCCGATCCCAAGTGCCGCCACAAATGCTACTGCGCCAGTGCGTATAGGGCGCAAAACTGTGATGATTTCCGTTCGCCACGGATGGCCAAAATTATTCATAAGCTCCCACGCCCTCCAGTTTTTGCGACTTTATTTTCAAAGCGTGCGCCGCACCGCAAGACACCCTCTAATGGTTTCAGGCCTCGCGTAAAACAGAATATTATCAACCGCAGTTAACTTTATGACGTTACAAATGATTGGGAAGCTGATTTTCCCTTACCCTTTTAATCAAGTGCCATTAAGCTTCCCGTTGCCGATCAAAAGCAACTACGCTGGACGATGAAAGTTTCTAACTTCGGCCAAATGTGGATATAAGGTAAGGTGAATATGAAAGTAAACGGCCAGCCAGGATTGATACAGAAAAAATTGGGTTTTCGCTTCTAGAAAGCCAGGCAAGCGTGACTTTAAAGTCACAATTGAAATTGGAACCGTGGCCGCCCATAGCGGGCTAAAAAACAAAACCCGGTTCACGCTCAAAGCCCGGCATCAACGGGGCAAAAGCGGAAAACGCGCCGTGTTCGGTAAGGGTGCCATCAATATTGCGGTAAATCGTTGCAAAACCATAGCCGCCCTCAAGACGCACGGTGACCAGCCGCCCGTCATTTTTCAGTTGTTGCAACAGTTCTTGCGGCAGCTCTTCAACACCGCCGAACAGGGTGATGACATCATAGGGCGCCTCATTAGGATATCCCTTGTTGAGCGCCCCTTGAACAATGGCGGCATTGTCAACCGACAGATCTTGGAGCGTCTGGCTGGCTTGATCGGCGAGTTCTGGGTCTTCTTCCAAGCCGACGACCGAATCGGCCAATCGAGCCAGCACGGCGGTGGAATAGCCCGTTGCGCAACCAACATCCAACACCAGATCACTGGGCTGAATGTCGGCCAATTGGGTGAGTTTGGCAAACACCATGGGAGCCAACAGATAACGCGGCTCTTGCTCAGGCGTGCGCGGCCGGATCATGATGTCGCGGTCCATGTAAGCGGTTTCGCGCAGCGATGAGGGGACGAACTGTTCCCGCGGCACCGCCAACATGGCCGCCAAGATGCGCCGGTCGGTCACATCGGCAGTCGCCACCTGGCTGTTGACCATATTTTTACGCGCTGTTGAAAAATCAACCATCAATCCGACCTGTCTTCCCGCTTTCAAAGCCTGTTAAACGTCCCAATCTGTAGGGATTTGGCTCATCATTTTCAAGGATTTTTCAAAGCCCCCCATATATTTCATGGCGGTCATCATCGATCCCTTGAAGTTCAATTTTTTGGTCATCATGGCGGTTTTGGGGCCGAGATCGCCAGAGGCCAAGGCTTTCCAGTTGTCAAGGCTGGCCCACAGTTCGAAATCATATTTGCCGCCAGAGGCTGGCCCCGCGCTGGTGGCAACCCCGTTTTCAACTTTCAATTCAACGGCATCGTCTTTACCGTCGATGGAATATTTGATCAGGGCGTTGAAGCTGGAAAGACCGCTTTTGAGATCTTCGTTGGCATTCCAGGCGTCTTTGTAAGCCGTGATCCAATCGGTTGATAAAAATTTGTGCATGGCGTTTCCTCCCCGAATTTAAAAAATCGGCGTTAAAGAAGCACACGGCGCGGCTTGACGCAACCCTAATAGTTGCCACACTTGGACAAGTTTGCTATGAAACGGCGCAGCAGCGGCAATTGCTGCTTCTTTCTTGTCTTGTCTCGATCGTGCTTGTCTTGGGTCGTATAAGGCCACGTGGCGGAGTGGTGACGCAGCGGACTGCAAATCCGTATACCCCGGTTCGATTCCGGGCGTGGCCTCCAATTCCCTGGTTTTCCTCTTCTTGCTTGTGCCCGCCGGTTTGTTCAAATTTTACCTTTAATCTTGTCGAACCGTTAAACTTTCGGCAGGCCTTGCAGGCTGCTAGCGTGAGAAAAACTTTCTTTTCCCTTCAAAAGCAAAAGAGCGCTGTGATAGTGTTGTTGCGAAAGTTCTTCACCGATATTTTTCCAATCGCCGCCTTGGCGTTGGCAACGTTTTATGGTGTGCTTTTTTATGAGGATTTGCGTGATCTTTTGAGCCCGGATGGAGGGAAATCCGGGACCGGCGCCGGGCTTCTCCCTTCCCCCTCGTCTGGTCGTGGCGGCGCTGATCTTCCTCCCTCTCAAGAACGCCAGGTGCGCCTGTTTGTCGAAGGCAACGGTCACTTTCAGACCTTTGCCAGCGTCAATGATCAGCTCGTGGAATTTGTCATCGATACGGGGGCGTCTGTGATCGCCTTGCGTTATGAAGACGCGCAAAAAGCCGGGCTTGCAAAGGGGCTTGCTTTTACCGGCACAACCCAGACTGCAAACGGGGTGAGCACCGTGGCGCCTATCACAATTCCGGTTCTTGAAATCGGTCCCATCAAAATGACCAATCTGCGGGCCCATGTGGCACGGCCGGGACACTTGGCGGTGAATTTGCTCGGCATGAATTTCATCCGCAGATTGGCGCGATTTGAGATGCGCGGTGAAGAACTGGTTCTCGTTCAGGGGCCGCCCCCCTTCTGACTTTCATTCTTCCGGAATCAAGTAATAAATTTAACCCTTTGGAGGATATTTCCCTTGATGAAATTGCGGTTTCGGGAAACAATGGCGCCGGGACAGCAACAGGGGGATGTATGGTTGGGCCTGGAAGGTCGTGGCAGGGGATGCAGCGCAGCACTCAGAGGAGAATACGGAGGGGGGGAATACGGAGGGAGACACGGAACAGGGCCGCAACAGCGTTTGCACCGATTGATGAAATCAACCATCAGCCACGAGAAACAACGACATCCCGCCAGCCGCAAGATATCACCAGCTATGACTTTTTGCGGGCGGCGGGCCTGACGCCGGACACCCTTTGGCAGGCCGAACAATTGGCGCTTTACTGGAGCTCGACGCCGCATCAGGTGCTGATCAGCAATGGCGTGCTGACGGCAGAAACCTATGCGCAATGCGCCGCTATGGCCTTCAAAGTCGATTATTTCCCGCCAGAGGCTGCCATTCTGCCAGCCATGCAACCGGTTGACCTTCCCGGCCATCCTTGGATGCGGCCGGCCCTGTTGCGTCACAGCACGCCGGGCGAGCGCCTTATGGTGATC
>WGBT01000334.1 GCA_015494185.1 Hyphomicrobiales bacterium
CGGCGTTTCCCAGCCTCGGTTTCAGTCTCAGCCGCATCATCTCCAGCCCCAAGCCGCCGCCAATACGAATCTGGTTACAGACAAGGATAGGGGTAAGGAGATGGGGCCGGTTGTGCAGCATTTGCATGATCAAACAGATGCCCCTTCTGAAAGGGCCGGTGAAACTGTTGGGCGCTCCCGTCCGGGCCAAGCTCTCATGCAAGCTCCAAAAAAGCTGCATCGGTCTGAGCTCATCGGCTGGTCCGCCGTGGCGGTTATGGTTGTGATGGTGATCGGTTCCGCGGCGTTTTTCCGCAATGAAATTGTCCGGATTTTGCCGGGCATGTCGAAGATCTATGCGTTGGTTGGGGTGGACGTCAACACGCGTGGGTTGGCGTTTCGCGATGTGCGTTACCGCTGGGACCGTGGCGGGGGAACGGGAATTCTTACCATTGAAGGGAAAATCGTCAACATCACCAACAAGCCGCAAATGGTGCCACCGGTACTGGCCGAATTGCGTGACCGCCGTGGTTTTGTCTTTTACCGGACCAATAAAATGGTGCGCAGCAGTGCGCTGGGGTCAGGGGAGGCAAGCCCATTTATCTTGACCATCAATTCGCCCCCCCATGCCAAAGATGTTGCCGATGTGCGATTGCATTTCCGTATGGATCTCCTATAAATCATATGAAATTAAACAGGTGCTGGGTCTGTGCCGAATTGGGCCGAGGGGCACACGATCGGCAGGCGAATTTTTGCTATGAGTTGAGTAAGTTATGGATAACGCCGATTTTGAATATGGGGATCTCGACGAGGATCGCGGGATTGAAGTGTTGTTTTCGGCCCGTGAAATTCGGCTTCGCGTCCAGACCCTAGCAGAACGGCTGGCCAATCAGCATAAGTCTGACCTGTTGGTGATTGCGATTTTAAAGGGCAGTTTCGTTTTTGCCAGCGACCTTATTCGTGCCTTGCATGATGCCGGAATGAGCCCAGAAGTGGATTTCATCTTTCTTGCCAGCTATCACGGCGGGAAACAATCCCAAGGACATGTCAAAGTGCTGCGTGACATTGGCACCGATGTGAAGGGCCGTGATGTTTTGATCGTTGACGATATTTTGGAATCCGGCCGCACACTCGCCTTTGCCAGGGGATTGATCGCAGGACGTGGCGCCGCGTCGGTGTCGACCTGTGTGCTGCTTGATAAGCCGGTTGAACGCGCCCGCGAGATCGAGGCGGATCATATCGGTTTTACCGCCCCCAAGGTCTTTGTCGTAGGTTATGGCATGGATCTCGACAATCGTTACCGTGAACTTCCCTATATTGGCCGGTTGCTGGAAAATTAGCCGGTTCCTTTGGGGGCTGAACCTGAGCTGAGTGTAGGGAGGGCGGGCGTTGATCCTTGAAAACTTTGGCAAATCATGAAAGCTCAACCTTGTCTGATGAACCTCTTGGCAGCACAATAGCCCGCAGGATTACCAGCAGGATCGAGGAGGAACTTGCCCGGCCGCTGGAGCCAGGCTTATATGTCGTCTCGACACCGATTGGCAATATCAGTGACATCACACTGCGTGCCCTGACTGTCTTGGCCCGTGCCGATATCGTCTATTGTGAGGATACCCGCCACAGTAAGCGCCTATTGACGGCCTATGGCTTGGCGCCCAAACAGTTGCGTTATGACGATCACACCGGCGATAAGATGCGCCCCCAAATCCTGCAAAAATTGGCTGATGGGGCAAGCTTGGCCCTGATTTCAGATGCGGGCACGCCCTTGATTTCGGATCCGGGTTTCAAGCTGGTGCGTGCAGTGCTTGAAGCTGGCTATCCGGTGCGTTCCGTTCCCGGCCCCAGTGCGGCAATTGCTGGGTTGAGCGTTTCGGGCTTACCAACAGCACCGTTTTTCTTTGAAGGTTTTTTGCCCCCCAAACCAATGGCCAGGCGTAAACGTTTGGCACAATTGGCCAATATGCCGGCAAGTCTGATCTTTTACGAGGCGCCTACGCGGGTTTTGGCCTGCCTTACCGATATGTTGGCAGAATTGGGGGACCGGCAAGTTGCCGTTCTGCGCGAACTCACCAAGAAATTCGAGGAAACCATGGGCGGGACCTTGTCTGCCGTATTACAACAATTGTCCCAGCAGCAGAAATTGCGTGGCGAGTTTGTCATTGTAACGGCCCCGCCATCAACGGCAAAGAAGCCCTCACGGCAAGAGATCGAGGCCGCGTTTGAAGACTTGTTGGATAAAGTCAGTTTTCGGGATGCGGTTCGAAGGATTGCCGCGCAGTTTGATCTGCCGCGAAAACAAGTCTATGAGCTTGGGCTGGCCCTGACCACCAGCAGATGCCCATCACAAGATCAGACCCCGGGCGGCGAGCCTGACAATGAACCCGATGGAGCATGAGCCGGCTTTATAAGGAAGGAAGGGCGCAACAAGAAAGTATCAGTACCAAGTCAAACGAGATCTGACGGCATAATATATATTTATACTAGCAGCTCCTGACTTTCATTCGTATACTGTCTAATTCATGTGAAATCTTCAAAGGGATCTAGAAAGCATGAGCCGTTATAACTCATAGGTTTGGAGCCTGAACCTGTCCTTAACTTCCATGGTGAGCGTTTTTGCATTTTCTCAAACTTTGTCAAGGGCGCTTTCAAGCGCCGCGAAGCGGTTTTCAACCCTTGACAAAGTTTGAGAAAATGCCAGTGTCTCATCATGGAAGTTAAGGGCTGGTCTGACCTTTATCTGTCAAATCAAGGTTAGCCTTTTACAGTTAATGATGAGGGATTTCGCGCATTGGCCCATCTATTGCTTTCCGGAATTCCTTTGAAGATTTGACGTAAGAACAGCACACGAACGAAAGTTAGGGACGCTAACATAATCC
>WGBT01000335.1 GCA_015494185.1 Hyphomicrobiales bacterium
GCCATGACATCACCATTTTCAAATGGCGGGTCTTGCCAATCACCGCCGGCGCGGCCCGTGTTTCCTGCTCAGAGCGGCAAGCCGACAATGCCGCGCCCGTCAACGACACCCCTGCCAGGGTCAGAAATTTGCGCCGGTTTGTTTTGTGGGGCCCCTCGCTCATAATGCTGTGTCCTCCTCACCTTCAAGTTCCCAATTCAAAACGCAAACACAACTCTTTGCTGTTTGCAGTCGCCCTCATCCCCGATAATCTGGTACAATTGGTCGAGGCAGGTTAAGGTTAACATTGCGTGATAGAAGTCAACTGTGGTATGCCAAAAAAGTGAGAGATGCGGCTGACCGATCATGTTTTAGACATGTTTTTTCACCAGATAAAGAGCGATGCGGTCAACAAACGTCAGGGAAAAAGCTTGATCGAGGGGCGTTAAGCGGTTTCTTGATGGAATGGGGATGAAATTGGGGCTTTGCCGGGGAGAACGCCATCTTGGGAAATCGTGGAGCTTGGGGGGATTCCCGGATGGTTTGAATGGACGGCTTTGCTTAAATATATAGGGCAGTTCGCAAGTCCCAATGATCTGATAAGGAACTGATAAGGCAAACTCAGCCGTTGAATTGTCTCATGTTGGTATTGAGGCCCCTAGGTCAAAGATGAGAATTGAGGGGGGAATTCGGGGAGAAGAACGCGGAGACGGAAGAGAAGCTTAAGCAACAGATCAAAATAGAATGAAGATTTGGTCCAACGCCGAGAGGCTTTTCATCGATCTCTCTTCTCGAGGGGGAATTGCATAATCGGCGTGAAGACCGTAAGCTGTTGCCGACACAGGTGTTCTTTGGAAGGCGTATCTTTAGCAATAAAAGCCGATCTAAGATGCGCCAGAGATCAACCAAGAACAACGATGCACAAAAAACGATGCACAAGGCAAGGGCACCCAAGGGAAGGGTTCCAAGGCGTCTTTCATGGAATGCCGCCAACAGGAACCGGGCGAACCGGCGAAATTCGCCGCCAACTAGAGAGGAAACGATGACGGATAAAACCCATCACATCATGACCGGCCGGCGCGAGTTCGTGCTCGGCGCAACAGCAGCCGCTGCAGCCGTGGCTACTGTTCCAATGACAACCAACCGGGCAGAAGCCAAAAGCAACGGTTACGAAGACGCCATCAAGAAATTCACCGGCGGGGCAACCCCAACCGAAGGCGGGGTTAAGCTCGATGCCCCGGAGATTGCTGAAAATGGCCGGACTGTTCCCTTTGGCGTTTCCGCCGATGGTGCGACCGATATTGCGGTTTTTACCACTGGAAACGTCAATCCACAGGTGATCGTCTTCCATTTCACCGCTGGCAATCCCTCTGAGGCCAAATCCCGGATGCGGCTTGGAAAAACGCAAGATGTTATAGCCGTCGCGAAAATGGGTGATGGCTCTTTCAAGATGGCCAAGAAAACTGTCAAAGTAACCATCGGCGGCTGCGGCGGCTGATTGGATTCCAACCGTTTTGAAAGAAAAGGAAAACACATATGTCTAAACCACGCGTGAAGGTTGGCAAAGCCGCCAAACCCGGTGACATCATTACAGTCAAATCCCTGATCAAACACAAAATGGAAACCGGGCTTCGCAAGGACAAGAAAACCGGGAAGAGAATTCCTGTCAACATCATCAATAAATTTGAAGTGACCCTTGATGGGAAAACGGTCTTTTCGGCAGATATGTTTCCATCGGTTTCAGCCAACCCTTATTTCGCTTTCAAAATGAAGGCAACCAAGCCCGGAAAGCTGAAATTTACCTGGACGGAAGACACGGGGAAAACCTGGTCTGTTGAAAAAGACCTGAAAATTGGCTAGATCCCGCGCTCTATTTGTTTGCATAGAGCAAAAAAATCCCCAGTGATCCGAGGATCAAGGGGTGTTGGAACTTCAGGGGGGATATGGTCTTTCCAACACAGTGCAGGCGGTGGCCGGTTGGTTATTGCCTGCCTCTTACCTATTTTACTTAATATTGGTCTTAACCTGTTGATTTATATTTGGTAAAGTATTGGTAAAAAGCTGGCCTTGAGCTGCAAAAGTCGACACTCAACCATACAAACAGTGTCAGATCCATCCTTGCATTCCATGGTTAGACACTGGCCTTTTCGACAAGTTTGTCAGGGACCAGCATTTTCAAGCCCCCGTCGTGCCGGTCGCCTGCAAGGCTCCCGTCATTCCACGCTCGCTTGTGGTGGCCGCGAAGCGGTTTCATCTTTGACAAACTTGTCGAAAAGGCAAAACCGCCCACCATGGAATGTAAGGACGGATGCAGGCCGAAAGGTATTGTCAACAACTGACACTGTCTGTCAGGTCAAGTTCAGATTTTACACTTGAGCTGACAGAGCAGTAACCGGCCGACGTGCTCTTTGGGGACTGAATTCTGTTCTTCCTTTCCATGGTGAGAGGTGAGTATTTGCCTATCCCGCCCACATACGACCCAATAATATATCCAACCTAAGCCAGTTATACTCAAGGGTCCTTGCTCTTCTTCACCGCCTTCTCTATTCTGCGGCAAGCATGGAAAATTATGGCAGGGAAGGCGGCAGGATGGAGCATTTAATCAGGGTTTTCTTCAATTGCTTCCCACTTCCATTTTGGATATCTTTAATTTAACGGTGAAGATACTTAACTACAGTAGTGTAGTATAGCGCGCCGAAATCAGGAGCGGGGAACAAATGAGCAAAACAGGAAAAATGCGTAAGGCTGTTACCGAAGCCTTGATGGCGTTGGCGGCAGAAAAAGACTGGGATGCCATCAGCTTGCATGAAATTGCTGCTCATGCCAACATCCCGCTGAGCGAGCTGCGCCAAAAATTTGCCTCCAAACGCCAAATTCTCGCAGCCTTCATCCGCCAGATCGACGATCAAGTATTACACAAATTTGATGGCTCCAAGGCTGATGAAAGTCCCCGCGAGCGGCTTTTTGATGTGATCATGACCCGCTTTGAAATCCTGGCCCCCTATAAGAAAGGGCTCCAAAATATCTATGATCACACCCGCCTTTCACCGTCATTGTCCGCCCGTTTATTGGCAGATATGCTGAACTCACACTACTGGATGTTGGCCGCATCGGGAATCAATGCTGAAGGGCTCCATGGATTTTGGCGCGTTCCGGGCATTATGGGCATTTATGCCGCCGTCTTTCCAATCTGGCTCGAGGATGAGGACCCAGGTTTGGCCAAAACCATGGCCGCGCTCGACCGGCGTTTGGCACGCGCGGAACGCTGGGCCAAGCGCATGAACGATCTGACTGACAATATCTCACGCTTCACATGTTTTTTCCTGCCAGGGCGCCGCTGCGAGCGCAAACAAACGCAAGCAAGCCCCACGCAGACCGAAACCAACGGTGCCACCGTTGAAGTGTAAAAGGCGCCCCCTTCTGCCAAAAACCTGTCCTTATGACCGGATTACTTGCGGTATCTATCATTGACTGCTCAGACTTTGGTGAAGGCTTTGGAGCGGGTAGCAGACGCCATTGCCGGTCATGATGCGCGACGTACACGCCAAGTTTCTTGAAATAATACCATCGCCCCCTGACCTTCGCTCGTATCCCGTTAAATTTACCCAAAAAGTTCAAATGGATACGATAAAATATGAAAAGATCAATAAAAAATACCTCCGGTATAAGCGGCGGCGCTTTCGTGCGCTCATTGGGAAGAGGCCGCCCCTGGCAACGCGGGAAAGGTCATCGATGGCGGCATGGGCATATTCCTAGCTGAGCGCTGTGCTATTGTTGCGTGTTGCGCTGATGGCCCTGGCCGGTGCGGCAGCCGGTGATTAAAAAATCCGCTCCATCATGATTGCGCAGAATACGGCCCCTGCAGTTATATCTCACCGAGATGCGAAACAGGTCCGCCCAGCACTCATGTGTGGTGTTGATGGATGGACTCGGCTGACATCAGTTTTGTTCAAATCAGATAATTTGTACTTCTTTATTGTCTTGATTCAGTAAACTGATCTCGATTTCAGCACCACAATACATGTATAATAATCTTCCTAGCTCGTCACTTATCTCTTTTACTTGCTCAGTTGAATTCGGTGGCAGGCAATCAATATTCATCACCAAATTCCTAGTAGATGGCAGTAGCTTGGTATGATCCCCATTTCGCCAGTTCCAGCGACGGCACATAACAATCTTTGAAACACTGTCGTAATAAATAATTTCCCCAGGGGTAGGATATTCAATCTTTGATGTTTCACCTAACGGAGAAAACTGTTCATTTCCACCAGCAACGCCCAAGATAAGGTTGCCCTGTATTTTATTTAAATCGTCACCACCACAGGGAACAGCATATCGCAATGATATTATATTCATAATTGCCACCATTGAGTTCACGAATGGTAACATCTTACCGGATGAGGCTCTTTTTAAAAGCGCTTTCACAGAAGGCGGGTATTTGTTTGGGTTCGATCCAAATAAGCGGTGCGCATTATCCCAAGCCAATACCTGTGGGAAAGCCTTTATATCACGTCCAACATATTTCTTCGCTGCATCCACCAAAATCCCGTGTAAAGTATCATTTGTGACTTTGTTATTGACATTTCGTGCAATGACAACCCCCCTTTGAAAACCTGGAACTAATTCAAATACCTTGTTCTCAATGATAATCTTCTTCATGGCTTCTTTCCTTATGGCGATTCGAAAAATTTATGGCCCCAATTCGACCA
>WGBT01000336.1 GCA_015494185.1 Hyphomicrobiales bacterium
ACGCTCGCTTGTTGGCGCCGCGAAGCGGTTTCAATCCTTGACAAACCTGTCGAAAATGCAAAAACGCTCACCATGGAATGTAAGGACAGGTCTGGGACAGAAGGTGTGGTCAAGCCAGCCACTGTCTTGTCTGTCAGGTCAAGTGCAGTTTTTTATGGATGATGCCAAGGGGCCTTGGTCTTATACCAACGGTCCCTGACCTTTCTTCGTATACCGTTCAATTAACGCAAAAAGTTCAAAGGAATACGAGAAACATCAGCGGTCAATAATCAATAATAAATACCGCCGGTATTATCCCCCTCAATTCTTGGATCATTAAAGTTGCTTCTGAGTTGCCGATGAATATGGATCAGGAGCGCGATAATGGCCAAAATCACCGAGAAATTTTCCAATCTTCTCAAACTTTATAAAACAACCAAGATCAAATATCCGCATTTGAAACCTATTTCCGTTGCCCAATGGATTTTGGAAAGCGGCCGCGGCAAATCGGAACTGGCGCAACGCTACAACAATTTTTCGGGCATCAAATACCGCACCGAATTGCGTGATTATGCGCGGCGGGTACGGGTCAAGGTCAAAGATGGCAGCCATTATTATGCGCATTTTTTTGATCTTGAAAGTTTTATTGCCGGCTATTGGGCCAATCTTGCGCGCAAACCCTATCAGGGCTGGCAAAAAGCCGCTAAAACGCCTGCGGATTTTATTCGCTTCATCGGTCCTATTTGGGCGGACGATCCGGAATATGTGCAAAAAGTTTTGACGCTTTTGCCAGAAGCCGAACAACGGCTTGGGCTATTTTCCGCCAAGCCAAAATCCGTGACCAATCTCAATCTTCCAAACGAAGCCTTGCAAGAACGCCTGTTGGCCTTGTTCAATGAAGAGCCATTCATTCGGCGGTTACGTCAAACCATGTTTGGTCATGCGTTTGGGGATTTGCTCGCCGATGAGGCTCTGGCAGCAATTTTATCGCAAAACAAATCATCGCCGGCGGTGGCCTGTTGTGATGGGGATGAGGATGTTGAAGCCGAACCGCGCCCCGGGCCGCGCTCTTCAAGGCCGGTCAAACCCGCTTCCCGCTATATCCCGTCACCGAACTGGTCAAGCCGTAATGGGGTGCGCATTGACCATATCGTGATTCACTATACGGTTTCCACAACCCTTGAAAGTGTGATTGCGCAGTTTCAAAAACGCACCGGCAAGCGGCGGTCTGCACATTATATCATTGGCCGTGATGGCCGGCTGGTGCAGATGGTTCGTGATACCCGCAAGGCATGGCATGCCAATGGTAAAAACAGCCGCTCGATCGGGATTGAACATGTGGCCATGCCCGGCCAGCAAATCGCCAAAGCCCAGGAAAAGACCTCGATTGCCCTGCTGCGTTGGCTGATGGCGGAATATCATATTCCCAAGGCCAATATCATTCCACATAGATGTGTCCCGCGGAATACCCGTTGTTGTGGCGATCTTTTTGCAAAATATAAAACCGGTGGTGACCCCTATAGCTGCCGTGTTCAGCGCGATGCCCTGCAGGCTTGGCTTAGCGATCATGGCATTGAATGATACCGGCGGTCTTTATCATTGCCCTGTTCATGCTTTCCGTATCCCTTTGAAATTTTTGGTATACGAATGAAGGTCAGGGGCCGCTGGTATAATTGAATAGAAGGGCCGGAAACCCTTGGTCTAAATGGCCAAGCTGCTCTCCCAAGATTGAAGGGCGTGGATGGAGCCGAAGAGCCATCCTTCCGGAGCCATCGTCGCTCGCCTCACCCTTTCCCGGGTGAGCGACGATGGCTCTGGAAGGATGGCGGGCTATCCTTTTGGTGAATCGGAAGCGAGCTTCTCCCGTAACAACACAACAAACCCTTTGGGGATGTCTTAAATCCCTTGAACCATGACAGATTTACGCGCAGAGGAATATAGCAAGCATCCGCGGTCAACATAAATCCCGCCGGGTATTAAGCATGTCTGTTGTCCAAACTTGCTTTTCCCACCCCAACAGAACATCAATCTATTGTTTGAATTCAATACAATTTCTGATAGAAAATCTTGCCGCCTGCTGTATGGTTCAAGTTGATGTGTGGTCGCGTAAAAGGTTAACGATGTCAGCTCGCCAATCCTCTACGATCGGCAATGCCTTTGCCCAGTGCCGCGGGGCATTGTGGAGTGCGGGATTTTTTTCCTTTTTCATCAATATTTTGATGCTTACCGGGCCGCTGTTCATGTTGCAGGTCTATGACCGTGTGCTGACCAGCCAGAGCATGCCCACCCTGGTGGCGCTGTTTTTGCTCACGGCTATGCTGTTTGCCTTCATGGGCTTTCTCGACTTCATCCGTTCCCGTATTCTGGTGCGCAGCGCCATAAAGCTCGATGAAAATGCCAAACATGACGTCTTTGACGCCATGATCCGCCATCAGCTGAAGAAGACGCCAGATGTGAAATCCGGGCCGCTTTGGGATTTGAAGACGATCCGGCAGTTTCTATCGGGGCCGGGGCCTGCCGCCTTTTTCGATATGCCCTGGGTGCCCTTTTATATTGCGGTCAATTTCATGTTTCACTGGGTTTTGGGCGTGTTTTCGATGGCTGCTGCGGTGTTGCTGCTGATTTTGTCCCTTGTCAATGAATTGGCTAATCGCAATCCGGTGGCTTTGGCGGCGGCGGCTGGTAATCGGGCCAATGGGCTGGCGGAAGAAGGACGGCACAATGCCGAAGTGCTCAAGGCGATGGGGATGCTCGAAAATTTCCGCGCCCGCTGGTCGCATATTGACGCGATAAGCCGCCGCTTTCAAACCCTGTCCAGTGATCGCGGGGGGCTGATCTCGGCAATCACCAAGAGCTTGCGAATGTTTTTGCAATCTGCAGTGCTAGCCGTTGGCGCAGCCCTTGCCATCAGCCAGGAAATCACCCCAGGGACGATGATAGCCGCCTCGATCATTCTGTCGCGGGCCTTGGCGCCGCTGGAACAAGCCATTCAGCAATGGCGCGCCTTATTAGGGGCGCGCAAGGCGTATCGCCGCTTGCAACTGGCGACACAGACAGACGCGATAGCGCCATCTGACGCCCCTGCCCAATCTCAACAAACAAAGATGGATTTACCCGCCCCGGCCGGCTTGGTTGAAGTCAGTTCGGTGACGGTGATGCCGCCGGCCTCGCGCAGGCTCGTATTACAGGGGGTGAATTTTCGCCTCGAGCCCGGCGATGGCCTTGGGGTGATCGGGGGATCGGGAGCCGGAAAAACCGCCCTGTTGCGGATCATTGCCGGGCTTTGGCAACCATCCAGCGGTACCATGCGGCTCGATGGGGCTGAACTTTCTCACTATCCCGATGAGCAACGGGGGCGGATCATTGGCTATCTGCCACAGAACGTGGCCTTGTTCGACGGCACGGTGAAAGAGAATATTGCCCGGCTGGCTGCAGATCCCAATCCCGCAGCGGTGGTTCGTGCCGCTCAAATGGCCAATGTGCACGATCTCATTCAGCAGCTTCCCGATGGCTATAACACCGTGATCGGCAGCCAGGGGATCACCTTGTCCGCAGGTCAGCAGCAGCGCATCGCCTTAGCGCGTGCCTTTTATGGCAAGCCGGTTTTGGTGGTGCTCGATGAGCCCAATGCCCATCTTGATGCCATTGGTGAAGCCGCACTCGTCCAGGCGGTCAAGAATTTACGGGCTGCGGGAAGCACCGTTGTCATTGCCGCCCATCGGCCCAGCGCGATTGCGGCGGTCTCAAAACTGCTGTATCTCAAGGATGGGCGGCAATTGGAGTTCGGCCCAAGAGAGGCGGTGTTGAAACGGGTAACCTTGCAGACCGCACAGGCAGGCGGCAAGGCCAGCAACCCAGATGGCCCCGTCAATGGCAATGTTCATGCTGCTTTACGTGGCCAGCCGGCGTGAACACGGCACAGAGTAGTACGAAATATGATGGCAATGGCCTGATGGACAGTGTCAGACCAGCCCTTAACTTCCATGGTTAGACACTGGCATTTTCAGCTGGTTTGTCAAGGGTTGAAACCGCTTCGCGGCCGCTTTCAGCGGCCCTTGACAAACCAGCTGAAAATGCAAAATCGCTTACCATGGAAGTTAAGGACAGGTTTGGGCCAGAAGACAAGATGGGAGTGAGCCAGTCACCATCTGTTGTCGGTTATACACAAAGTAAAGGTATCAACAGGGGGAAGACATGCCGGAAAACGAGACAGTGCGGATCAGCCAGGCCATTCGCCGTTACCAGCTTGCCGGTCTGATCGGCCTTCTCGTACTGTTTGTCGGCGCCGGCGGTTGGGCGGCGGCGGCCAAGATCGAAGGGGCGGTGATTGCGCCGGCGACAGTCGTTGTCAAATCCAATGCCAAGACCATTCAACATCTCACCGGTGGCATCGTTGCGCAAATCAACGTCACCAACGGTATGCGGGTCAAGGCGGGCGATTTGTTATTGCGGCTGGATGACACCCAGGCACGTGCCGCCTTGGCGATCGTGACGGCGCAGTTGACGGAATTGATGGCGAAACGGGCGCGTTTGCAGGCCGAACGCGATGGCCGCAAGCAGATTGTTTTTCCAGCAGAATTGCGGCAGGCTGCCAATCAGAGGCAGATTGCGCAAATCCTTGCCGGGCAGCAAAAATTGCTGCGCAGCCGTCAGCAATTACGCCAAGCGCTGGCCGGTCAACTGCGCGAACAAATCAAACAGCTTTCGCAACAGGTCACGGGCTTGCAAGCCCAGCTTACGGCAAAGTCGCGGCAAATCGATCTCATCAAGCAGGAACTGCGTTCACTCTTGGCCTTGAAACGGAAGAAATTGGTCACGCAAAACCGGGTCTTGTCGCTCCAGCGCCAGCAAGTGCAATTGCTCGGTGAGCGGGGCGAATTACGTTCCAGGATTGCCGAGACGCGGGCGCGGATCAGTGAAATCAAGGTCAAATTACTGCAAGGCGGTCATCAATGGCGCAGCGAAGTGCTCAGCGAATTGCGTGACGTCGAAACCCGTCTGGCGGAGCTCTTGGAACGCCGTGTTGCAGCCCAAACGGAGCTGGAACGGATCGATATTCGCGCCCCCATAGATGGTGTGGTGCATGATCTGGCGGTGCACACCATTGGCGGTGTCATTCAACCCGGCGCCCCCTTGATGTATCTCATTCCCGGCAAGGACCGGCTGGTTTTTCAAGGGGAATTGCAGCCGGTTGATATTGATCAGGTGCGGTTGGGGCAGCAAGTGACGATCCGCCTGACCGGGCTTGAAGCCCGCTCGACTCCAGAACTTACCGGCCATGTCACATTCATAGGTGGTGACCTGTCGCCAGGCGTTTCAGGGCGGCCGCCCTATTATGCGATCAGAGTCGAAGCCGAGGCCAAGGAGTTGGCCCGTTTGGGCAACCAGAAACTAGTTCCGGGCATGCCGGCGGAATTGTTCATTCGCACCAAACAACGCACGGTTTTGAGTTATTTACTCAAGCCGATCGAAGATCATCTTGCCAAAACCTTCCGTGATGGGTAAGGGGAGCCGCTTTTAGATCTTTTGATTGTATTCGCCGATTTCGTCATAACTTGCAAGATGGGCGTCGATTTCGGCGAAAATGGCGCGCATGTTCTCTTCCGAGGTCGGGCTTTCCACGACAACAACGAGCTCAGGCTTGTTGGAAGAAGCCCGGACCAGCCCCCAAGTGCCATCTTCGAGAACGATGCGAATTCCATTGACGGTGATGATATCGCGAATTGGTTGACCGGCCAGCCTGCCGCCATTGTCCGCCAGGGTTTGGAAATGTTTCACAATACGGTCAACCACGTCATATTTGATTTCATCAGCACAATAAGGCGCCATGGTTGGTGACTGCCAGGTGGTTGCCAATTCCCCGCGCAGCTCGGCCAGGCTTTGGTTCGGGTTGCGGTCGAGCATGTCGAGCACGGCAAGGGCTGCCACGAAACCATCATCATAACCGCGCCCAAGCGGTGGATTGAAGAAGAAATGCCCGGATTTCTCAAAACCAACGAGCGCCCCGTTTTCGTGGCTGTAACGTTTGATGTAGGAGTGCCCGGTTTTATAATAATCGGTCGTCGCACCATTCTCTTTCAGCACCGGATCCGTCAAGAACAGGCCGGTGGATTTGACATCGACGACGAATTTGGCGCCTTGGTAATTGCGGGAGATATCCCGGGCCAACAGAAGACCCACTTTGTCGGAAAAAATCTCTTCGCCGGTGTTGTCGATGACGCCGCAGCGGTCGCCATCACCGTCGAAGCCAAAGCCAAGATCGGCCCCATGTTTGAGCACCGCGTCACGAATTGCGTGCAACATCTTGAGGTCTTCGGGGTTGGGATTATGGTTTGGAAAACGATAATCGAGATCGCAATGCAGCGGCACCACCTCACAGCCAACCGCGGACAAGATCCGTTCCGCTAAAAGTCCCGCCGTGCCATTGCCACAGGCGGCCACCACCTTCAACTTTCGCGACAATTTCGGCCGGTTGGTAAGATCTTGAATATAATGGGCAATCATATCTGGCACGATATGCAACTGCCCCCCACCCGGCGCTTCGAGCTCCTTTTCAAGCACAAGTTCCTTAAGAGCGCTCATGTCGTCAGGCCCAAAAGTCAAGGGACGCTCGAAGCCAAGCTTGATCCCGGTCCAGCCATTGTCATTGTGGCTTGCCGTGACCATGGCAACCCCTTCGATATCGAGGAAAAATTGGGCAAAATAGGCCACCGGTGTCGTGGCAAGACCAATATCGAAAACTTCCATGCCAGCTGCCAATAAACCGGTTGTCAAAGCGGCTTTGATGGCGCCGGAATAAAAGCGGTAGTCATGGGCGACGATAATCCGTTGGGGCACGCCGCGTTGCCGGTAAAGCGCGCCAAGCCCAAGCCCGATTGCCTGCACCCCCATCAGGTTCAGCTCACTGGGATACTGCCAACGCGCATCATATTCGCGAAAGCCGGTTGGCTTGATGAATGGGAACTGTTCGAATTCCGCCGTGTTTGGTCGTAAATCAGTACGGGGACGGGGAAATGTGCTGGGACTTGTGCTTGTTGTTGTCATGATAGAAGTGTTTACTAAGTGATATTTACTTGTTTGATGAAATAATTTGATAAAGTTAGGAATCTTCAATTCATATTTTGTTTAGGGGTTTCAAGTGTAAATCCTCAACCGCTTAAGGGCCTAACGGAATTTGGCCAGCCCTGTCAATTGGATAAAACTTTGCGGGCATTGGGCCTGACGGGGTGTTGATCCGGCGCAAACTGGGGCCAATATGGCATAGTTGGAACGATGATGAAAATGGATTTTCAGCCGCGATGCAAGTTGATGTGACAGAATTGCGGGACTTTTACCGCTCGCCGCTGGGACAGATCTGTGCTTTGGAACTGTCCAGGCAGTTGCGGGAGCTATGGCCTGCTCCGGTTGGCGCCACCCTGATCGGTTTGGGTTTTCCAACACCATTTCTGGCGCAGTTCATGGGTGAAGCTTTGCGTATCGGGGCCTTTATGCCGGGGCCGCAGGGGGTCTTGATCTGGCCGGATAAGCCGCCGCATCGCTCGGTTTTGGCCGATCCGGAAATGTTGCCGTTACCCTCCATGATTGCGGATTTCGTGCTGGTGGCGCATGCGCTGGAAATGAGCGGGAACCCCAATGGGCTGTTGCGTGAAGTGGCGCGCATTTTACATCCTGGCGGCCGTGCCGTGTTCATGGTGGCGAACCGATTGTCACCTTGGGCGAGTATTGATTCCACACCCTTTGGTCACGGCCGGCCCTATAGCCGCGGTCAGCTTGCCCGATTGTTGCGCCAGGCAGGCTTTGAACCTTGCAAATGGCGCCATGCCTTATTCTTTCCTCCCTATCGGCGGCTGTTGCGATTGCAGCGTTATTTTCCTCATTTTGAGCGTTTGGGACGGCGTTTCTGGCCCGGGATTTCAGGGGTTTTCATCGTTGAGGCCAGTAAATGTGTTTATGCCGCCCAACCGAAAAATGGCCTGCGTGTCAGGGTGCCCGATCTTGGCCCGATCTTGTTACCCGAACCCTCCCGTCCGATCAGCAGCCCGGCACCGCCTAGAAAATCGGCTCGCTGATATTTCCTTCTACGCGTTGAGCGGCTATGAAGGGGTGTAAAATGGGTTTGAGGGGGTAAAAGTCGGCTCAAATCTGGGCTTTTGTCCTCAAACACCAGCGGCTTCAAATTTCTGCAATTCTTGTCATTGTATTTTGGGAGTTTTTATGAGAGGCAGCGGGCGGCGTGGACCGCAAGACAATCTCTATCAAGCGCAAGCCTCGGCCTGGAGGATTCTTCTCGAGTTTCTGCCGTTCATCTGGCCGGAAAACCGCCCCGATCTGCGCCTTCGGGTGGTCTTGGCCATTTTGGCCTTGATCGCCGCCAAGGTTGTCACGGTGGCAACGCCATTGGCTTATAAAGCCGCGGTTGACTGGTTGACCGCCCACTCAGGCAGTGCCAGTGGCGCGCCTGGGGAGTTGTCGGCCCTGGCCCTTGCATCGGTGCCGGTGATGATCATTCTCGCCTATGGTTTGGGGCGGGTGATGATGGTTGGTTTCAATCAGTTGCGCGACATCGCCTTTGTCAGTGTTGGACAAAACGCCGTCCGCACCTTGGCGAAACGGACTTTTGATCACATTCATGCCCTGTCGCTTCGGTTTCATCTGGAACGGCGCACCGGCGGCTTGTCACGGGTGATTGAACGCGGCACCAAGGCGGTCGAGCTGGTGATCCGGATGGGGGCGCTGAACTCGATTCCGACCCTTGTCGAGATCACTTTGATTTCAGTGCTTTTGACCTACACGCTGGGAAGCAGCTTCATGATCGTCGTGCTGCTCACTGTGATCAGCTATGTGATCTTCACCTTAAAGGCCAGCGAGTGGCGGATTCGGATTCGCCGGGATCTCAACGAAGCCGACAATGACGCCTATTCCAAAGCTGTGGACAGCCTTCTCAATTACGAAACCGTCAAATATTTCAACAATGAAGCGCTGGAAAGCCGGCGCTTTGATCAGGCGATGGCGAAATATGAGCGCGCGGCGATCAAGACCTATGTTTCGCTGGGGATGCTGAATTCGGGCCAGGCGGTTATTTTCACCACGGGCCTGACGGTTTGCATGTTGCTTGCCGCCCAGGGGGTGGTTTCTGGCAATTTGACCGTTGGTGATTTCGTGATGGTCAACGCCTTGTTGATCCAGCTTTATCAGCCGTTGAATTTCATGGGCACCGTATATCGGGAAATTCGCCAGGCGCTGTTGGATTTGGAAACCATGTTTCTGTTGCTCAAGGAAAAGCCGGAGATCGAGGATGCGCCAGATGCCAAGCCGCTGAAAATCAGCAAGGGGGTGATCAAATTTGAAAATGTCAGCTTTGCCTATGATCCGGCACGCCCGATCTTGAAAGATGTCTCGTTTGAGGTGCCAGCTGGTAAAATGGTTGCGATTGTCGGTCCATCTGGGGCTGGAAAGTCGACGATTTCGCGGCTGTTGTTTCGCTTTTATGATGTCACCGGTGGTTGTATCTGTATTGATGGTCAGGATATTCGCAAGGTCACGCAAGCCAGTCTGCGCCGGGCTATTGGTATGGTGCCGCAGGATACGGTGCTGTTCAATGACACGCTGCGCTACAACATTCTTTACGGCCGTCCGGATGCAACGCAAGAAGAAGTCGAACGCGCGGCAGAGATGGCCCAGCTTGCCGACTTCATCAAAACGCTTCCCGATGGGTATGATACGCTGGTTGGCGAGCGCGGCTTGAAATTGTCAGGCGGTGAAAAACAGCGGGTTGCGATTGCCCGCACCATTTTGAAGGAACCGCCGATTTTGATGCTCGATGAGGCGACTTCAGCGCTCGATAGCTATACGGAGAAGGAAATTCAGACCGCCTTGCAACGGGTGGCGGAAAACCGGACAACGCTGGTGATTGCTCATCGTTTGTCGACCATCATACATGCCGACAATATTATCGTGTTGGAAGCCGGCCGTATCAAAGAAAGCGGGACGCATACGCAGTTGTTGAAACAAAACGGTCTTTATGCGGGTCTGTGGAACCGTCAACGGGAAGCCGATGAAGCCCGCGAACGTCTCGCCCACGCCTTGCAGGAGGCAGAGGGATAGCAAGCTATTCCGGACCGGGAGATTTTATGAGTATACGGCCTGATTTTTTATTTTAACAGAACAGAGAATCTGAAGAACCTCTGAACAATTCTATAAGTATGCGATAATACGG
>WGBT01000337.1 GCA_015494185.1 Hyphomicrobiales bacterium
TATATATGGAGCCGTCAGGGGGGCTGCAAGCGGCATTTTCAATTCAATGTGAATAGAATGTATGAGGTGTGACATTGTGGCTTCAAAAAAGGCTCATGAAGAGCAACATGAAGAGCAATTCAAGGCGCAAGCCAACAACTTTATTCCCGAAGTGCCGGGGTTTGCGCTGTATCGCGGCTATCTCGATGAGGCGGCCCAGCGTCAACTTGCCGCTGTCATCGAGCAACTGAGTCAACAGGCGCCCTTCTTTGTGCCCCGGATGCCGCGGACTGGCAAGCCATTTTCGGTGCGTATGACCAATTGCGGGGTGTTGGGCTGGATTTCTGATCAGGCCGGTGGTTATCGTTATTCGGCGACGCATCCTGAAACTGGGGCGCCTTGGCCGGAAATGCCAGACAGCTTGCTGGCGATTTGGCAGGCTGTGACCGATTACCCCGCACCGCCAGAGGCTTGTCTGATCAACTTTTATTCGGCTCAGGCGCGGATGGGGATGCATAAAGATTGCGATGAAGAAGCGCTTGAAGCGCCGGTGGTCTCGATCTCGCTTGGCGACAGCGCACTGTTTCGTTTGGGGGGGCGGGTTCGCAAGGCGCCGAGCCGGACCTTGAAGTTGTGTAGCGGTGATGTGATCGTGCTTGGTGGGGCGGCGCGTCTGGCCTATCATGGGATCGATCGAATTTATCCCGGCACCAGCACGGTTTGGCGCGGCGGCGGGCGCATCAATCTCACCTTGCGCCGCGTCACCCGGCCAGACCGGCCGGAATAGATGGGCCCAGGGAAGCTATTGCCAGTAGTTGAGGCTATTGCCAGTAAGGTTGCCAAGGGAGACGCAAGGGCACACCCCTTAAGGATCACAATCATGAGGACGACAAATGGATATCAATGATATTGTCAGCGATTTTGAGATGCTGGAAGATTGGGAAGACCGTTACCGTTATGTCATCGAGCTCGGCCGGGAACTGCCGCCTTTGCCTGAAGCGGAACGTAACGAGGCCAATAAGGTGCATGGCTGTGTCAGCCAGGTTTGGTTGGCGAAATCGGTCACCAAGGATGAGGATGGGCGGCCCCGTCTGACTTATCGGGGGGATAGTGACGCCCATATCGTGCGGGGGTTGGTGGCCATTTTGTTTGCAATCTTTTCGGGCAAGCCCGCCGATGAGATCTTAAAGACCGATGCCGAGGCGATTTTGCAAAAGCTGGGGTTGAACGAACATCTCACCCCACAGCGTTCCAATGGCCTGGCCTCCATGGTGCGCCGGATCAAGGCCGATGCCCAAGCCGCCCTGGAAGAGGGGGCGCAATCGGCTGCGGCACATTAAGCCGGCACAACAAGCGGCATATCAAACTACATATCAAGCTGTATATATCGAACCTCGAAAAGAAGACTTCGGTGAACCAGTTCGGAGGGAGGCTGCAAAAACATGCTGCGACTGGCCCATCTGTCGGATATTCACTTGAGCCCAATGCCCAAAGTGCGGCGCCGTGAACTGATCAACAAACGGCTGATCGGCTATGTGAACTGGCATCGTGGCCGTAAGGATCAGCATCAACGCAGTGCTTTGGAATTGCTCACCGCCGATTTGAAAGGCCAACATCCCGACCATACCGCGGTGACCGGCGATCTGATCAATATTGGTCTGCCGCTCGAATATGAGATGGCGCTTGATTGGCTGAAACAGTTGGGCCCGCCTGATCAGGTTTCGGTCGTGCCGGGCAATCATGATGCCTATGTGCGGCTGCGTCATCATCCAGGGGTGGCCCTTTGGGCGCCTTACATGCAGGGAAATGGCACACAGGGACATGCGATGCCGGGAAATGGCGCAGAGAAGACGCGCAGTGCTGCCGGTTCGGCTGGTTTTGCCCCGTTGCGCTTTCCTTATGTTCGGGTCGTTGGTGATGTGGCTCTGATCGGGGTGTCTTCGGCGATCCCAACAGCCCCCTTCATCGCCGCTGGACGGCTTGGCGGCAAACAGCGGCTGAAACTTGCGCGTTTGCTGCGTGATCATGGTGAGGCGGGGCGGTTTCGGGTGTTGATGATCCACCATCCGCCCAAGCCGTTGCGTGGCAATTGGCACCGCGGGTTGCGTGATGCCGGGAAATTGCTGAAGATTCTCGAAGATGTCGGCGTTGAACTCGTGTTGCATGGCCATAATCACCGCCATGAGCTGACCACGGTGGCCGTGCCGGGAGGGGAGGCGCCGGTGGTCGGCGTTCCCTCTGCGTCAATTGCACGCCACCGCAAACAACCGCTGGCGCGCTATAATCTCTATGAAATCGAGCGCCATGGCAGCGGATTTACCTGCACGATGACCGGCCGGGCGATGATTGGCGCCAGCGGGCCGGTTCGGGAAGTCGCGCGCCGGGTGCTTTATAGCTGATAGCTGATCTTCCAACGGCCGGCCTTGGAGCGGCAAGTTGAAACGGCGATAAATCTGAACAAAACATCCAAATACGCAATATCCTGAATGAAATATCCGGAAGAATGAGCACGGGGGAGAAATGAGCGACGGACAAGTTGATGCTGCGCCAGAGAGGCTTGCGAAACCTGACCGCAATGGCCATGGCCAGAGTTTGCCGCCGCACGATTCGCCAGGCGGTCAAAAGCCGTGGGGCACTTGGGGGGCAATCGGCGGGGATTGGCGCAACGAGCTGCAAAAACGCCTTAAAAGTTCCTCCTGGGAATATTTCATTGTCGTGCTCATCATCGTCAATGCGGTGACTTTGGGCCTGGAAACCAGCCCAACGGTGATGGCCCATTATGGCCCGCTGTTGCATCTGATCGACACGGTCATCTTGAGTATTTTCGTCATTGAGATCGGCTTGCGAATGATAGCCTTTGGGCTGAAATTCTGGCGGGATCCCTGGTCGCTTTTCGACTTTTTCGTCATTGTCATCGCCCTGGTTCCAACAACCGGCAATTTTTCCGTGTTGCGGGCCTTGCGAATCATCCGGGTGCTGCGGTTGGTGACGGTGATCCCGTCCATGCGCCGGGTGGTGGGCGGCCTGCTGTCAGCGATTCCCGGCATGGGCACCGTTGCGGCGCTGCTGGCCCTTTTGTTTTATGTCTATGGGGTGATGGCAACCCAACTGTTTGGGGAACAGTTCCCTGAATGGTTCGGCACGATTGGAGCTTCCGTTTATAGTCTGTTTCAGATCATGACATTGGAAAGCTGGTCAGAGGGCATTGTTCGCCCGGTCATGAAAGTCTATCCTTATGCTTGGGCGTTTTTCATTCCTTTCATCCTGATGACCAGTTTTACCGTTCTCAACCTGTTCATCGGTATCATTGTCGATGGCATGCAGGTGCAAAACGAGGCCGCGCAAGCCGAGATGCGGGCGTTCGAGCAGCGGGAGTTTGACGAGGTTCTCAAAGAATTACGGGCTCTGCGGGCCGAGCTGAGCGAATTGAAGGCGGCACAGGAGCGCCGTTGATCGATGCCTGCGATGCCTGCCAAGCCCGGCCCCGGTCAGCCTGCCGATCCCGATGGCGTTTCAGGTCCTGAGCATGATGGTCATGACAAACCCGCTTTACCGCCGCCACAGCCGCTTCATTCAAAGCCTTCCAATCGGCGGTTGCGGCGCTGGCTGGAAAGACAGGTTGCTGGAACGGGGGCAGGGAGTGACGGGCAGCCATTGCAGGGTTGGCTGTGCGGCTTCATCAAAGATCGCCTGCTGCCGAATTTTCAGCGCTTTGTGACGGCGCGTGAGCCGCTGCTATGGCTTTTGGCTTTGCTGACGGGGCTCGTGGCGGCCTATGCGGCGATTGTGTTTCTGTGGCTGATTGGGCTGTTTCAATGGCCCTGGCTTGGCACACGGTCGGAATTTGTTTTTGCTGCGGCGCGTGAGACCCATTGGAGCCTTATTCTGCTGGCGCCGGTGGCCGGAGGGCTCATCGTCGGGTTGATCTTACAGCATGTCATGCCCGGACGGCGCACCTATTCGGTTGCCGATGTCATCGAAGCTCAAGCCCTGTTAAACTGCCAGATGCCAGCAAAAGCCGGGTTGTTGAGTGCCCTGGTGACCGCTTTGTCCCTGGGAGCGGGAGCCAGTGCCGGCCGGGAAGGCCCGGTTGTGCATTTGGGCGCGACTTTGGCGATGTTGATCGAGCGGTTCTTCAAACTGCCCTCCCATGGCCGCCGCACCTTGCTGGGGGCTGGCGTTGCCGCGGCTGTGGCCGCCTCTTTTAATGCGCCTTTTGCCGGTATTTTGTTTGCTCATGAGGTGATCTTGGGCCACTATGCATTGAGCGCGCTGGTTCCGGTGGTGATCGCCAGTGTGAGCGCGACCGCGGTGGCGCGTTATCATCTTGGTGATGCACCCGCCTTTCATCTGGCCGAATATGTCGGCGGCCTTGATATCGTATCCTATTGGGAGTTTCCGGCTTTTGTTTTGCTGGGCCTGACCTGTGCTCTCGTTGCAATCGTGTTTCAATTTGTCCTTGTCGGCAGTGACCGTCTGGCCCGCAGTTTCACCCTTCCCTTATGGTTGCGGCCAGTCTTGGGCGGAGTGATCATTGGTCTTATGGGCATCTTCCTACCCCAGATATTGGGGGTGGGATATGACGCTACTGACGCCGCCTTGAAACAGCAATTTCCGCTTTGGCTCTTGGTGACCTTGGTTGTGGCGAAGATGGTGGCCACGGCGGTCACCCTGGCCAGCCGGTTTGGGGGTGGGGTGTTTTCCCCCTCGCTTTATCTTGGCACCATGACCGGGGGCGCGTTTGGCATGATTGCCGGGATGGTTTTCCCCGATTATGCGTCGCCGCCCGTGCTTTATGCGGTTTTGGGGATGGGGGCGGTGGCCGCGGCGGTTTTAGGGGCGCCATTGTCCACCGCCCTGATCGTGTTTGAACTGACTGGTGATTATGGCGTGACCATTGCGCTGCTTTTGGTGATTGCCATTGCCACCGGGGTGTCCCTTTCGGTCCATGGCGTGAGTTTCTTTCATTGGCAGTTGAACATGCGTGGTATTTTCCTGCAATCCGGCCCGCATGCGCGGATCATGCGGTTGCTGAAAGTGCGTGATTTCATGCGCCCCGTTGAGGCAGGAGAGGAAACCCGCCGCTCTGCCGCCCATCCCGATTCCCAGGCCGCTTCCGATGCGTTTTGGTTGGCGCCAGATGATGACGTGAAAACCGCCTTACGCGCTTTTGACAAGTCAGGACGGTCGCATTTGCCGGTTGTCCACCCCCAGGATCCCAATACCATCATCGGTTGGGCCCGCCATGTGGATGCGCTGGCGCATTTCAATGAAAAGTTGATCGAAGCGCATGTCGAAGAACACAGATAATACCGGCGGTATTTATCATTGACTTTTCCATGTTTTCCGTATCCCTTTGAATGTTCTGCGTAAATTGAACGATATACGAAGAAAGGTCAAAAGGATAGGAAAAACCAAGCGGCCGATGATAAAGACCTCTAGTCTTATTCGCTCAGCCGGGTGATTTGTGCGCCGCAGCGTTCAAGTTTTTGCTCCAGACGTTCAAAGCCGCGGTCGAGATGATAGACCCGGTTGATGATGGTATCGCCTTGGGCCATCAGTCCGCCGATAACCAGCGAGGCCGACGCGCGCAAGTCGGTGGCCATCACCTGGGCGCCACGGAGTTGCGGCACACCGGTGATTGTTGCGGTATCCCCTTCAAGAGAGATTTTGGCGCCAAGCCGGGCCAGTTCTTGCACATGCATGAAACGGTTTTCAAAAATCGTCTCCCGAATGCGTGAACGGCCGGGCACCCGGGTCATCAGCGCCATCAGCTGGGCCTGCAAATCTGTCGGGAAACCGGGATAGGGGCGGGTTTCGACATCGACCGGTTGTAAATCCTGACCGTTTTTGGCGACCTTGATGCCGTGATTGGTTCGCTCGATGCTCACCCCGGCTTTTTCCAAGACATCGAGGGCTTCTTCCAGAAGATCGGCCCGCGCTCCTTCCAGCAAGACTTCACCGCCGGTTGCGGCCACCGCCATGGCATAGGTGCCGGTTTCGATGCGGTCTGGCAGCACCGTGTGCACGGCCCCTTCCAAATAGGGCACCCCTTCGATTCGCAAAGTGGCGGTATTGATCCCATCGATCTTGGCTCCCATTTTGACCAGACAATTGGCAACATCACCAATTTCCGGCTCCCGCGCGGCGTTTTCGATCAGGGTTTCACCTTTTGCCAAAACCGCGGCCATCAAAACGTTATGGGTGGCGCCAACGGAAACTTTGGGGAAAATGATATGCCCGCCGGTAAGACCGCCTGGGGCTTTGGCGACCACATAGCCATCTTCGAGGTCGATTTGCGCACCAAGCGCCCGCAAGCCGTCAAGATGCAGATCGACCGGACGGGTGCCAATGGCACAACCGCCAGGCAGGGACACCCGCGCCTCGTGGCAGCGTGCCAAAAGGGGCCCCAGAACCCAGAAACTGGCGCGCATCTTTGAAACCATTTCATAAGGGGCGGTGGTATCGACGATATCACGGGCGGTCAGATGGAAGGTTTCCCCTTGCATTTCAGCCTGTCCGGGGCGTTTTCCGGCGATTGAGAAATCAACCCCATGATTGCGCAGAATGCGGCCGAGATTCATCACATCCGCCAAATTGGGCACATTTTTCAAGGTCAGGCGGTCCGGGGTCAAAAGGGCTGCAATCATCAGCGGCAGCGCGGCATTTTTGGCGCCTGAAATTGGGATGGTTCCGTTCAAACGTTGGCCGCCGGTAATCTTGATCCTGTCCATGTTTCAATCTTCCCCGTTTTTATCCCCGGTCCGTGATGTTGCTCGACTTGTTTTCCCCCTTATTGCGGGCGCGTTTTTGGGATTTACGTTTGCGTAAATTGGCACGCAATTCTTCTGCTAAGCGTTCGGCCCGCTCCTGCGCGGCCTTGTTTTTAGGGTGCCCGCTTGCTGAGGGTTTTTGTTCTGAAGTGCTGTTCATAGTCTGATTTGGGTTAAAAAAATCACTTCATTCTTCATGGGCTTTTCAAGAGCAAAAATTGGGCATTTTTCCCGCTTTTCCGCTGCCTTTCCGCTCCTGACGCAGCCAGATCTGCCCTGGCTTTCCATGATGAGACACTGGCATTTTCCCAAACTTTGTCAAGGGTGAAACCGCTTCGCGGCCGCTGCAAGCGAACGTGGAGTGGCGGGCGCTCCGCAGGCGAGAGGCACGACGGGGACTTAAAACAAGCGAACGTGGAGTGGCGGGAGCCCCGCAGGCGAAGAGGCACGACGGGGGCTTAAAACAAGCGAGCGTGGAGTGGCGGGAGCCCCGCGGGCGAGAGGCACGACGGGGGCTTAAAACAAGCGAGCGTGGAGTGCGGTGA
>WGBT01000338.1 GCA_015494185.1 Hyphomicrobiales bacterium
GATCAAGGGAATGAGAAAAGCGGCAAGGGCAGCAATAATGCCAAGGGCCCTCTATCTTATAAGCAATGAATGCATGAAAGATTTGCCGACCTTATGGACGCTCCAATGGCGGGGAATAGAGTGGCTCAAAATCTTGATCTGCAACAGTTTCAGCCAGCGGTACCGCCCCTCCCGGCTCTGCCGATAAAGCCGGCTTGAATACGGCACGCCCCGATTGCAAGGTCACCGAACCATTGGCCACCCATTTCAGCACTTGCGGATAAAGCCGATGTTCTGCCCGTAACACCCGCGCGGCAAGGCTTTCGGGCGTATCTGTTTCGGCGACAGGAACCGCGGCTTGGGCGATGATCGCCCCCGAATCCATCTCCGGACTGACAAAATGCACGGTGCAACCGCTGACCTTGACCCCTGCTTGCAAGACCCGTTCATGAACATGCAGCCCCTTGAAAGCGGGCAACAGCGAGGGATGAATGTTCAGCAACCGCCCCTGCCAGGCGGTGACAAATGGCGCCGTCAAAAGACGCATGAACCCCGCATTGCAAACAATATCAACCTGCGCTTTGGTAAGCGCGGCCTGTAACGCCTGTTCAAAACTTTCCCGGTCCGCAAAGCCTTTGTGGTCGATCGTCAAAGCCTCGATTCCTGCCGCTTGAGCGAATTGCGGCCCCGCCACTTTGGGGCGATTGGAGATCACCAGCACGATTTCAGCCGGATAATCGGGCGCTTGCGCGGCTTCGATCAACGCCTGCAAATTACTGCCCCGGCCGGAGATCAAAACCCCAACCCGTTTGCGTTTCCCCATGGCTGAACTCAGCGCTGAACTCATGGGGCAAACTCCAGCTTGCCATGATAAAGCACGGCGGGGCTGGCTTCATGTTTGACAAGACGGCCCAGCTCGAAAGCGGTTTCCCCCTGTTCATTCAAGGCGCCCAAAACCTCTTCAGCACGGGATCGGCCAACGATAAGCACCATCCCCACACCACAATTGAAGGTCCTGAGCATTTCCGCATCCGCGATTTGGCCTGCCTCTTGCAGCCAGTGAAAAGCTGCAGCTTGCACCGGGTTTTGCCGCCAAGAGGCACGCAAGGCCGCAAGCTGAATTTCCGCGGCCAATTCACGGGGCAAGATTCGCGGCAAATTTTCCGTCAAACCGCCGCCGGTGATATGGGCCATCGCCTTGATTGCGCCAGTCTGGCGCTGGGTCTGCAACAGGGAAGAGACATAAATGCGGGTCGGCGTCAAAAATACCTCGGCTAATGTTTTGCCCGCTATCAGTTCATCCTGCCCATCCTGCCAGATGGCCTCTGCCCCCTCTCCCCGGTCTTGGGCGGCTTCTCCCACCAGTTTGCGGATCAGGGAATAGCCATTGGAATGCGGCCCTGATGATGCCAACCCAATCAGAACATCCCCTTCGGCGATATCCGGCCGCGGCAAAATTGCATCGCGCTCAACCGCACCAACCGCAAACCCGGCCAAGTCATAGTCACCGGGGGCATACATCCCAGGCATTTCCGCGGTTTCCCCGCCAATCAGCGCACACCCGGCCTGGCGGCATCCTTCCGCAATGCCTGAGATCACCGTTTCCGCAACCTTTGGCTCAAGCTTGCCGGTGGCAAAATAATCAAGAAAAAACAGCGGCTCGGCCCCTTGCACGACGAGATCATTGACACACATCGCCACCAAATCAATGCCGATGGTTTCATGCCGCCCGGTCTCGATGGCGATTTTCAACTTGGTGCCAACCCCGTCATTGGTGGCCACTAAAACCGGATCCTTAAACCCGGTTTGTTTTAAATCGAATAAGCCGCCAAACCCCCCCAGCCCCGCCATGACACCGGGGCGTCTGGTGCTTTGGGCCAGCGGCTTGACAGCCTCAACCAGGGCATTGCCCGCGTCGATATCAACCCCGGCGGCTTTGTAAGTCGCCGCGGGCTTGACTGTTTCTTCCGCTGGCGCAAACATTTTTGCTTGTTTGGACACCAATACCGCACCTCTTTTCCCGATAAGGATTGCAAAAACTTACACTGACTTTATCAATGGCGGAGCAACCGCATCAGGGTCAAGAGGATAGGCCTGCGGCGAATTGGAAACTTGTGCAAAGCGTTTTTGCAATGACGCCTGTCATCGCCCCGATCATTGGCCATGGCCCCGATCATTGGCCATCATTGAACACTCAAGAAGCCCTTGACTGAAGAAGCCCCTGCACCCGCGCAAATTCCTAAGATCACGGCCTGAATGCGTTCTTCAACATTTGGTGAAGAATGAGCTCAGGCAATCCCAGGATTTTTTGCCGGTTTCCTTGATAAAGCTCCCGGTCTTCTCAGTCACATTCTTAATGCCCGCCCCGGTCTTTTTAACCGCTTTGCCAAAATTTTTGCCAATCTTATCCATGCCCTGCTTGGCGTTTCGGGCAAGATGAGATGTGGCTTCCAGAAGCGTTTCAGGCGGCTTGGATTGGTTTGATTGGGCGGCTTGCTCTGACGCTTCAACCGCCCCCTGTTG
>WGBT01000339.1 GCA_015494185.1 Hyphomicrobiales bacterium
CGCCTACACGCGTTCCAGGCGTGCGCCTTCGACCACTCGGCCACCTCTCCTTACCAAGATCAAGTCATGACATGTAATCATTAGCGGTTCAAGGGTTGGCAATATACGCAAATTATACTGTAGCGCAAGAGCCAACTGTAATGGTTCAGGTGAGGAGATACGCGAAAATTGCTTTGGAGAAAAGCCTCTCCCCTTTTGGCTTTACCGCCAACACTGGCCAATCCCCCCCCTATGCTGGAGGAATGCCACCTTCGCAGATCCATTCCTCTCTAAAACCGTCTGACAAGCCGTCCGCGGTGCCCTCAAAAAAAATCGAGGTAAGCAAATCCTTCCGTTAATACCAACCCATCCTTCAAAAAGAGCTGTCTCTCATGTGCATGATGGATGCAGACAGATTTGCTGCACCGTCAAAAGGGAGGCAGAACCATGAAATACCGCATGTACGAAATATTATTTCTGGCGCTGGCAATCATCGGCTTTTCGTTTAGCCCTACACTGGCTTGCCAGAAACTGCCACGAACCGACCAGCCAATCCTGCATATTATTGCGGTTGACCAGTCCGGCTCGTTCGAGACCGAATTAGAGCGCACCAAGGAGATGTTGATATCATGCTATATGAATGGGTTTGTTCGCAATGGTGATGAACTCGTATTGATCGGCTTTGCCTATGACAATTCGGCTGAAGCACGAATCATTGGCCGTTTCCGCTTTTCCGAAGACAATGCCCGCTTTCGCAATGCCGTGCGCCAGATCGAGAATGGCGGCAAAAACAGCGTCACCTATTTCGTGCCAGTTGTCGAACTGATAGAGCGGCAGCTGCATGGTTCGCGTCTGCCGCCGGTGCAATTGGTCTTTTCCGATGGCATTTCGGATGTGAACTCGCGCGGACGCAAGAAAAAGCCGTTGCCTGACCATATCAAGGGATCGGATGTTAAGTTACAAGCTTTCGGCAATGTGTTCAGCCATCATCGCCGCAGTCGCAACAACAGATTCAGGCTGGCTGTCAGGGTTTCGAATGAAATTGGCATCAGCGCCGAAAAACTGGCAAAAGCACTGTTTGCCAGTCACCGCCGCATCTCCAACGCCTTGCCCAGCATAGCCAGTTGCTGGTTCGACCCACGCATCAAAGTGGAAACTTCAGTATTGGAGCTGAAACAAACCCTATTTTTTAATCCGATGGCCAGAAGCGGCAGCGTTCATTTCACTGCCAGTCTTGACTGTGCCAGCCGCGAGCGGAGCTATGAACTGGCGCTGCTCAGAGCGGGGGGTGGAAAAACCGTTCTTGCCTCCGGCCGGGCAAGGTTCGATAGGCGTCCAAAGCAAATCGAACTTGCCGTTTCCCTTACAGATGGCCTGAAAGACGGCGACAGGGTGATACTGAAAGTCGGCGGGAAAAGCGTTGATGTTCCGGTGCAGCAGGTCGACTTGATCGAGGCTTACAGAACCCATCTCGCCATTGCCGGCGGCAGTGTTGTCTTTCTTTTGCTGGCCCTTTTGACATGGCTTTTCATGCGCTCGCGGCGGGCCATTTTCATCCAAGTGACGACAACCGGTGAGACGGCGCAGCTTCGCAATGGCGTTTCTGTGTCACTTGGAGGTTTAAGGACTAATCTGCCGGTGACTGAGGAAGATGTTGGTGCGCTGGCAATACTGACGGCACAGGGCAGAAAGTTGAGCATCAAACCGCAACATGATGTGAGCCTGGAGATCGACGGCGTGCCACAGATTATCCCCGCCAATAGCAGTGCAGGATTCGAACTCGGACAGGAGATCACTCTTGTGCATGATGGTATGGAAACCGTATTCCGGCTGCTTCCTGCCAAAAAGGATGAGGTGTCATTGCTCAGCGGATCATCTTCTGCAGATGATATGGGCGGAGGAGTTGATGATCTTTTTGGCGACGATAAAGACGAAGCGGTATTGATCTGAGGGGGGCGGAATGATGACCCGAATGTTTGATCAGCTTTATGCCTATCAAGGTGAGGCGGCGATCATGGCTGCCTCCCTGATAAGCGCCATCCTCATTCTCTGGCTGTTCCGCGCCGCTGCCTGGCACGCCTCTATCACTGTTGCGCTGGCAATTCTGCTGGAAGGCGCATGCCTCACCATGGCTATGCAGATAGGATATGAGGCTTTGTTCCTCGCCCCATTTGCTATGGCGCTGTTGCTGTTGGGCGTGGTGCATCTGCTGGCCGCCTGGCACGAGCGCAGGGAAAGAGAGGGGGCCATTGGCGTGGTGAACGCATCTGAAGAGCAGGATATGTTGCTGTAGGTTGGAGCTGTTCAGCAAAAGACCCTCTGCCCGTGTTTTGCCAAAGATTTATAGGCCACGCTTGCAGCGTCTGAAACAGATATAGGGAGTGATTGATACAAAAAATCCTGAATACCAACCGACGACAGGTTTCTCGGTGTGGCCGTCATGTAAATAGAAGATATCAGTATTGTTTGAAGCTCAGAAGGCGTTTCAAGATGCCAGAACATCAAGAAGTCGAGGAAGGGCCTTCAGAAGGAGTTGAGGGAATGCCGAGACAAAAACTTGACTATAATAAAAGGAAAAATATTGCGGATGAGGCCCGATCAGTCTGTGGAGGAAATGGGGGTTTCGAGGAGGTCGCACAAACATACGGAGTGTGTGTGGAAACGGTCAAAAAATGTCTGTGGGAAGATTATGTCAGAGAAGTGTGTGATAACAAAGAGTGGACCCTCTATCGTTCGGCGGTTTTGTCAACAAAGAATCGCTGTGTTCAGGAGCACAATGCCTGGTATTTCATGGATCATTTGGGGCGTGAGAGCCGCAAAATTATGATCTTAGAAGATGAATGGTTCAAGGAACAATGGTTCAAGGAACACGGCTTTTTTTCCGGATGTGATTCCGTGAAGATTGGTACCAAAAAAATAAATTTTGGCGATGCCTGCAAAAATTACCGCATTTATGAAAAAATTGTTAACCCTCTTGCTGAGCAGATACTGGCTTTTGTCGAACATCCGGATGGTACGCGGGATACTGATGAGAATGCACAGGATTTGCGGATGATTGATAAGCGTTGTCAAGGTGCACTCTCTGCGCTTGCCTACACCCTGAAATGGGACAGTCATAATAATATTTGCCCCAGCCTAAAGGCCCTTTTTGACAAAGCTTTCTTTAGGAGTCTAACCCAAAAAGATAGATGTATTGACGATCTTGTGAAGGACCTGGTTACAGCTTTTCTGACTTCGAAATTCGAGCATGGCATAATGGGAGGTGATGTCAAGCTTGCCTTGGGTTATGATGCGATTTTACTTGCTTGTTACAAACTTGGCCATGATGAATATGATTCTGAATTTTTCAAAGGCAAGATGTCTAAATGCTGTGAGCGCATTCGAGAAAAATATGGCCGACGCAGACAAAAAATTCCTGCTGGTCCGGGGAAAAACAAGAGTTATCCTAATGCATTAAGGGATGATAAGGATTATGACGGTTTCCCAGCGCATAATTTGGCTTTGAAATACACAAAAAATATTTATGAAGAACATAAGAATTGCCAGCGCACGAAGGTGGCGATCTTTTCCAAATGTCACCACTTACCGCAATCTGTTCATTATCATGAACATGTGAAAACAAATCAAGACATTGGCTGTAAATGCCAAACTAAGGCAAAATGTTCTACCTATCATGCATTGTTTGGTAAACTTTATGGTGCGCTTGATGAAATGGAAAATGTTTATGGTATTGGAAGGGGGATAAATGATGGAGAGGTTCTTAATGAGGTGAGAGAAGAATTGAATAATTTGGCAGAGCAATTCCTGTCTCTTATAC
>WGBT01000340.1 GCA_015494185.1 Hyphomicrobiales bacterium
AAGTCTTTTCGACGTTGGCGGAATTATCGTGATGATCTTGTTTCCATTGCTATTGGTTCTTTGTTGGGAGCTGTTGGCGTTGCCATTTTATTCATGATTTTTCAGACGCATTACAAACCTCTCTGGATTGCCATCAGCGATGCTTTTGCACCGGCTGTTACAACAGCTGTCTGTCTTGCACTGGTTCGTGCTGCGGAACGGGAACTGGTCCGGCGTAGCTATCGCGGTATTACAGCTGTGTTTGTCGAGATTGATCCCCAGTGGTTTGAAACACTTCATGAAATCCGGCAGGTTCTGAGTGATGACTGGCGCCTTGCCATTATTGCCCTGGCGTCCGCTTCTTCCCGGCAGGAAAGAAAGCTTTCAGAAAATCACGTTCCGGCAGAACTTCCCGAAGGGGTTGAAAAATGGGATGAACAACAGGTGCGCAACTGGCTGGAAGATGCTGGCCAGAAAGGACACAGGACCCTGTTTGTATTTGGCCAGAGCCAGCCCCGGACACGCTTGCATAATGAGCTGATTGAAAAAGCCTATGGCAATATCATTCCGATTACCAACATGATTGATTTTCATGAAGAGATTCTGGAAAAGGCTCCCCTGTTTGAGACAGATACGCACTGGTATTCTTCAACCGGCCTGCCCAGTCCACGTTATTTTGATCTGGTTTTGAAACGCCTTCTGGATCTGTCGCTGGCCATTCCGGTTTTTATTCTGGGGCTGCCAGTTGTACTTGTTCTGGGATATTATGTTCGCAAGGAAACTCCGGGACCGGCCATTTTCAAGCAAAAACGTATTGGTCTGGGCGGCAAGAAATTCACCCTTTACAAGCTGAGAACCATGACGGTGCATGATGATGATTCAGACCAGTGGCCCAATTTTGAAGCCAGCAAGGTGACCAAAATGGGCGAGTTCTTGCGTCGCACCGGTCTTGACGAACTGCCGCAGCTGTTTAATGTGATCAAGGGCAATATGAGTTTTGTTGGTCCACGCCCGGCCCGTCCCAAGGTGACCCGTCGTCATATTGACCGGGTGCCCTATTATGCTGTGGTCAAAAGTGTCAAGCCAGGTATTTCCGGCTGGGCACAGTTGCATCAGGGACAGGATGCAGGTGATGATACCATGTTCGAAAAAACCCGTTACAATCTTTACTATGCCAAGCATTTTTCCATCTGGCTGGATCTTCTCATTTATATTCGTACCTTTTCACAGCTTCTGCTCGGCAAGAAGCGCAGAAGTGTTTATATGGAGCGTTATCAAAAGGAAGAAGGCCGCAAGACCGAACCGGAAAAAGGGCCAAGTCAGCAGTAACACATAAAACGGGGAGTAAAATTCGGTCATGCGCATTCTGATTTGTGGAGCAGATGGCTATCTGGGCTGGCCGACTGCCATGCATTTTGCCGCCCAGGGTCACGAAGTGCTGGCAGTTGACAATTATCTGCGCCGGAATATCGCTCGCGAAACCAGTTCGCAAGCCCTGTTCAGTACTCCCAATCTGCCCAATCGCATTGCGCTGTTTGAGGCATCTAGCGGCCACAAGATGGATGTGCGCATTGGTGATCTGGCTGATTACCGTTTTACAGAACAGCTCTTTAAGGAATTTCAGCCCGAAACCGTCATCCACTATGCCGAACAGCCCTCGGCCCCCTATTCCATGAAGGGCTTCAATGAAGCGCGCCTTACCCTGCGCAACAATCTTGATGTCACCTTCAACCTGATCTGGGGGATGATCGAACATGCCCCAAAGGCCCATATGGTCAAAATCGGCACCATGGGCGAATATGGCACCCCCAATATCGACATTGAGGAAGGCTGGCTGGAGATCGAACATAATGGCCGCAAGGACAAGTTCCTCTATCCCCGCGCCGCCGGCAGTTTCTATCACACCACTAAGGTTCTTGATACCGACATGGCGTGGTTTTATGTGCGCATGCATGATCTGCGCATAACCGACCTGATGCAGGGGCCGGTCTATGGTCTTTTCACCGAACAAAGTGAAATCCATGACGATCTGCGCCCCTTTTTCAACTATGACGATCTTTTCGGTACAGTGGTCAACCGTTTTCTGGTGCAGGCCGTGGCCGGTGTGCCGTTGACCGTCTATGGCAAGGGCGGCCAGACGCGCGGCTATCTTGACCTGCGCGACACCATCCAGTGCGTTGATCTCGCCACGCACAACCCGCCAAAAGATCCGGACCTGCGCATCTACAACCAGTTCGTTGAAACTTTCTCCGTCAATGAGCTGGCAGACAAGATCCAGCGTGTCGGCAAGGAGCTGGGTATAGATGTG
>WGBT01000341.1 GCA_015494185.1 Hyphomicrobiales bacterium
ACTTCAAGTCCGCCGGTTTTTTGTGTTGGTGGCGTCGTTCGTCCCGTAAACTTCTTTGGGATCGAAGAGCTTTTCGTTTTCTGCGAATTTGAGCTTTACCCCATCCTCGCCTGCCTTGCCACCCAGCGGGATTTGCCGAAAGAAACAGGACTTATAGCCGACATGGCAATTCGCGCCGGTGCCCTTGGTGCGAACCCTCAGCCAGACCGCGTCTTGATCACAATCAATCCGCAACTCCACCACTTTTTGCACATGGCCGCTGGTGGCCCCTTTGTGCCACAACGCCTTGCGCGAGCGGCTCCAATACCAGCCCTCACCGGTCGCAATCGTCCGGGCTAAAGCCTCGTCATTCATATAGGCGAGCATCACCACATCGCCGGTTTCAGCATCGGTCACCACCGCAGGCAACACCCCATTGGCATCAAATTTCGGCGCCAATATGCGGCCTTCTTCAATGTCCTCAACCCCATCAGGCTGCGGGAACAAGGGTTCTGTCATCGTTTCTTTCCGCTCCCTTTTGGCGCATCTCCACTAACTTTTTAGGTATCTCAGAAAAACGAGGAGGACACGATTGACAAGCCCCTCCCCGCTCAAAATTAAGCCTTTTACCTATGAAATCCGCACTTGCCTCAACAGACCTCGATAGACAACGTCAAATCCGTCCTTATCTTCCATGATGAGACACTGGCATTTTCCCAACCTTTGTCAAGGATGTAACCGCTTCGCGGCCGCCGGAGGCGGTCCTTGACAAAGGTTGGGAAAATGCAAAACCGCTCACCATGGAATGTAAGGACAGGTCTGGGCCAGAAGCTTGCTCAGAATATAATTGAAAAATGGCTTGATAGACCTTGATCTATCCCAAAAAAAAGCCTTTCCCCTCCCCCAACCTCATACAAATTTGCCAAAGAAATGCAACACCGCATTGAGTTGTCCGCCAAGCTGCTGTACAAGTGGGACGGCGCATGAAATCCGCCCGCCGATGCATCTTCTGGCGTGTTTTGGTGTGCGCAATCTGTTTCGTTCGTTTTACATGAAAAAGCTTACCTGCTTGGTTGGCAGAGAGTGAGGAACCGCATGATCACCATTACTTTCCCCGACGGTCAGTCACGCAGCTATCAACCCGGCGTTTCCGGTGCGGAAATTGCCGCCAGTCTTTCCAAATCACTGGCGAAAAAGGCGGTCGCCGTCAAACTCAATGGAACATTGCAGGATCTTGCCGATCCAATCACGGCAGATGCCGAGCTGACCATCATCACCCGTGATGATCCGGAAGCACTGGAGCTCATTCGCCATGATGCCGCGCATGTGATGGCCGAAGCGGTACAAAATCTGTGGCCTGGCACCCAAGTCACCATCGGCCCGGTGATCGAAAATGGTTTTTACTACGACTTCGACAAGAAAGAGCCGTTCACCCCGGAAGATCTGCCGAAAATCGAAGCCGAGATGCGCCGCATCATCAAGAAGAACGCCCCCTTCACCAAAGAAATCTGGTCCCGTGAACAGGCCAAGGCGCATTTCAAGGCGATCGGCGAAAATTACAAGGTGGAGCTCGTTGACGCCATTCCCGAAGGTGAAGAGATCAAAATCTACCGGCAGGGGGAATGGCTGGATCTGTGCCGCGGCCCGCATATGACGTCAACAGGCAAGGTCGGCAATGCCTTCAAGCTGATGAAAATCGCCGGCGCTTACTGGCGCGGGGATTCGCGTAATCCCATGTTGCAACGGATTTATGGCACCGCCTGGGCCTCTGAGGCCGATCTGAAAGCCTATCTGCACCGCATCGAGGAAGCCGAAAAACGCGATCACCGCAAGCTTGGCCGGCAAATGGATCTGTATCATTTTCAGGAAGAGGCACCAGGGGCGGTGTTCTGGCACGCCAAGGGCTGGTCGCTGTTTACCACGCTGATCGATTATATGCGCCGGCGCCAGAAGGAGGCTGGTTATATCGAGGTCAATTCTCCCGACATGCTTGACAAGTCGCTGTGGGAAAAATCCGGCCATTGGGAGAAATTCGGTGAAAACATGTTCACCACCGAGATCGATGAGAAGACCTACTGCTGCAAGCCGATGAACTGCCCCGGCCATGTGCAGATTTTCAAACACGGGCTGAAAAGCTACCGCGACCTGCCGCTGCGCATCGCCGAATTTGGCAAGGTGCACCGCTATGAACCCTCTGGCGCCTTGCATGGGCTGATGCGGGTGCGCCATTTCACCCAGGATGACGCCCATATTTTCTGCACCCGCGAGCAAATCACCGATGAATGCATGAAGATCAACGATCTGATGATGCGCATTTATGGCGAGTTTGGCTTTGATGATCTGCGCATCAAATTCTCTGACCGTCCGGAAAAGCGGGTTGGCTCTGATGAAATTTGGGATCAGGCGGAACAGGCGCTCAAAGAGGTGCTCGATGCTGCCGGTGTCAAATGGGAGCTGAACCCGGGGGAAGGCGCGTTTTACGGGCCGAAGCTGGAATATGTGTTGCGCGACGCCATTGGCCGTGACTGGCAGTGCGGCACCTTGCAGCTCGATTTCAATCTGCCAGGCCGCCTTGGGGCGTTTTTCATTGGCGCTGACGGCGAAAAACATGAACCCGTGATGATCCATCGCGCCATGTTCGGCTCGCTGGAGCGGTTCTTGGGCATTTTGATCGAACATTACGCCGGCAAGCTGCCGCTATGGCTGGCTCCCACCCAGGTTGTGATTGCAACCATCGTTTCAGATGCCGATGCCTATGCCAAACGGGTGTTCGAAGCGTGCCAGGCGGCCGGGCTGCGTGCCGAGATCGACCTGCGCAACGAAAAAATCAACTACAAAGTACGCGAACATTCCGAAGCCAAAGTGCCAGTGATGTTTGTCTGTGGCCGCCGGGAAGCCGAACAAGGCACCCTATCGGTGCGCCGTCTGGGCGAGCGGCAACAGCAGGTCATGCCCCTTGATGAAGCCATTGCCGAACTTGAAGCTCAAGCCCAAGCCCCTGACACAGCTGTTGAAGACAGCGATAAAGATTTGGTCCGTGCTCCCGCATAAGGCATTAGGCTCAAATTCTTTACCGGCACAGGTTCTAAATCCCTCCTGCTGCCGCGCATGTCGAAACAGAGAGCGCCTAAGGGCTGTGGCATGGGGCTTCATGGGCAGACTTGTCGAACCGGTCATGCCCATGCCATAAAGCCCCCCATGATAAGACCGCGGATCTGGCCATAGGCCCCCAGATTGGCGGTGGGAGGCGGCATTGTATTGGACAGCTTGGGTTGACTCGAAGACAAGCCCTTCAAGTGGGAACCCATTTTCGGATTGGGCTCTAACGATACCACTTGTTGTCTCACCCCACCCGATTGCCATGCGAAATGCAACCAAGGATTGGCACAATGAACAAGGCCCCGTTTGGTGCATCCCCTTTCAGCGCCGCCCCTCACAGAACCCGCCCCTCTCATCCCCATCAGGCCAGCCGGGCGCGTCATGTCACCGCCGTCCTCGGTCCCACCAATACCGGCAAGACCCATCTGGCGATCGAGCGGATGCTTGGTCATGAAACCGGGCTCATCGGGCTGCCTCTGCGGCTGTTGGCCCGCGAGGTTTATGACAAGATCAAAGCCCGCGCCAGCGAGGCCAATGTTGCCCTGATCACCGGGGAAGAAAAAATCAAACCGCCCCATGCCCGCTATTATGTCTGTACCGTGGAGGCGATGCCGGCCGATCTTACCGTTGACTTTCTGGCGGTGGATGAAATCCAACTGGCGGCCGATGCCGAACGCGGCCATGTCTTCACCAACCGGCTGTTGCATGCGCGCGGCCAGCAGGAAACATTGCTGCTTGGCGCAGCGACTATGAAACAGACCCTCAAGGCTTTGTTGCCGGAGGCCCATATCATCTCCCGTCCGCGGCTTTCGCAACTTCGTTATGCGGGGCAGAAAAAACTCTCACGCCTGCCCCGGCGCTCGGCCATCGTGGCCTTTTCGGCCAATGAGGTCTATGAAATCGCCGAGTTGATCCGCCGGCAACGGGGCGGGGCGGCTGTGGTCTTGGGGGCGTTGAGCCCGCGTACCCGCAATGCCCAAGTTGCACTTTATCAATCGGGCGATGTTGATTTTCTGGTCGCCACCGATGCCATCGGCATGGGGCTCAACCTGGCGGTCGATCATGTCGCCTTTGCAAGCGTGCGCAAATTCGACGGCTTCTCGCATCGCAATCTAAGCCTTGGGGAATTGGGGCAAATTGCCGGACGCGCCGGGCGTTATCTCAATGACGGCACCTTTGGGGTCACCGGCAAGGCGATTCCCTTCAGTCAAGACATGGTGCTGCGTTTGGAAGAGCACAATTTCGAGCCAGTCAAAACCCTGCAATGGCGCAATGACAATCTCGATTACAGCTCTCTTATCCGGCTCAAGGACAGTTTGAGCGCCTTGCCTGACAGACCTGATCCGCGGCTCGTGCGCGCCCGCCCGGCCACCGATGTCATAGCCCTTGAAATCCTCAGCCGCAACGACAGTGTGCGGCAGCGCGCGACAGCGCCCGCGGCCATCCGCTTATTGTGGGAACTGTGTCAAATTCCCGACTATCGCAAAATTTCTTCGAGCCACCATGCAGAACTGATTGCCACCCTCTATAAATTTCTGATAGATGAGCCGCAAATTCTGCCTGAAGAGTGGTTTGCACAACAGGTGGCTTTTGCCGACAATGTCCGTGGCGATATCGATACCCTTGCCAACCGAATCGCCCATATCAGAACCTGGACCTTTGTCGCCAACCGTCCCAAGTGGCTGAAAGATCCGGAATATTGGCAAGAAAAAACCAAAGAGATCGAAAACAGACTGTCGGACGCGTTGCATAACGCTCTGACCAAACGCTTTATCGACAAGAGGACAAGTGTACTGATGCGCCAGTTGCGGGATAAAAATGAATTGACGGCCAAAATTGGCGCAGATGGTGCGATTCACGTCGAGAATCATTTTGTTGGACGTTTGGACGGTTTCAATTTCACCCCAGACAGTGACAGCAATGATCTGCATGGCAAAGCCGCACGTCACGCCGCCGTCAAGGTTCTCGCCCAAGAACTGGCCGAGCGCGCCGATAGGCTGTCGAAGGCCCGTGATGAAGCCTTCCAGCTCAGCCGCACCGGCACCATAAGCTGGGAGGGCTCGGCCGTTGCCCGGCTGGAAGCCAGTGACACCCCCCTGCGTCCCGATATACATGTTTTAGCAGATGATCATCTGCAGGCCAGCGACCGTGAAAAAATCAAAAACCGGCTGCGCATCTTTCTCGATGACCATATTTTCAAACTCATCGAGCCCCTGGTCAAACTGGCCGATGCCGATGACATCGAGGGGCTTGGGCGAGGTCTTGCCTTCCAACTGGTGGAGAATTTCGGTTCCCTCAACCGGCTCGATGTCGCTGAAGAAGTCAAACAACTGGATCAGCCCCAACGCGGGCAACTACGCCGCTATGGTGTGCGTTTCGGCGCCTATAATATTTTCATCCCAAGCCTGCTCAAACCTGCTGCCAGCGAGCTAATCCTATTGCTTTGGGCTTTGCGCGATGGTGAGAAACATGGCATCATCGCCGCCGATCTGCCGATGCCTCCACGGGCTGGGCTGACTTCGGTTGTGCGCGACAAAGCCCTGCCCGATGCGTTTTACCGGGCGGCGGGCTATCATCCCTGTGGCAACCGGGTGGTGCGGCTTGATATTCTGGAACGTTTGGGGGATTTGATCCGTCCCCTGCTTTACTGGCGCAAATCCGAGGCCACGCCGGTTCGCCCCGAAGCTTCCGTTCCGGGGGGCGGGTTTCGTGTCACCCCTGATATGCTGTCGATTTTGGGCTGCGGTCATGAAGAAATGACCGATGTCTTGAAGGCGCTTGGCTATCGGCTGGAACGCCGTCCCAAAAAACTTCTTCCTGCCAAGAAACCACTCACGGCCATTGAACAGGAAGTCCTTGATGCCGCCCTTTCGCAATTGGCGCCTTATATCGATATTGATCTATCATCGCAAAAAGCAAACCGGCATGCCCCCGTTCCAGCCCAACCAGGCGATGCCTCAACCAAGCCGGAAATGGAAGAGATCTGGCGGTTGAAGCCCAAACATAGTCCGGCACGCCGAGAGCATGACCGTAAAGCCCATGGTGCTGCGTCCGGCACGGGGCGAAAACGGCCGTCAAGACGGCAAGGCGGCAAATTGGGTGAGGCGAAAAAGCCAAGCCCGCGCAAGACCCACGCCAAAGGGGCCAATAAAGCCCGCCAAGGCGCACGCGGTTCCAACCGGCCCCGCACCATCACCGCAGCCCCCCCGAAACGCAAAGATAAGGCGATTGCCGATTCGCCTTTCGCCGCCCTTACCGCATTGAAAGAAAAACTGCAAAACAGCGCGACGAACAAGGACACATGACGACACAACGGCTCGACAAATGGCTTTGGTATGCGCGGCTGGTCAAATCCCGCACACAAGCCGCCAAGCTAATCACAGTTGGCAAGGTTCGTGTCAATGGCCAGCGGGTGAACAAACCATCGAGTATTGTTCGAGCTGAAGACGTGATCACCGCCGTCATTCACAAACAACTACGCGTTGTCAAAGTCTGCGCGCCCGGCAGCCGGCGCGGCCCGGCGGCTGAAGCCCGGCAGCTCTATGACGATTTGACACCACCCCCCAAATCAGACACCGAAAGCAATGATGGGAATAAACAGACCTCCCCCATTCCCCTTCCAACGGTTGCCCAACGCCCCGCTGGCTCTGGCCGTCCAACCAAACGTCAACGGCGGCAGATCGATGCTTTGCGCAAAACCGTCTTTTATGATCAACAAGGGGAATGACGGCTCTGGTGGGAACATCTCAGAATCGACACAAAACAATGCCGTCTCCCCGAAAGCCAATTCCCACGTGAAGGCTTGTGCTTTAACATCCCTGTCCTTCGCTCACATGCCGTTCCAATTTACGAAGAATTTTCAAAGAAATAAGAAAAACATCAGCGGTCAATGATAAAGACCGCCGGTACCATCAGAACCATGACACATCTTGTCAGCCGCCGCCCTTTGCGTTAGGGAGAAAGGCAATCGAAGCGATTCCACTTGTTCCCCAGGCGCAGCACTTCCCTCAAGCTGCGCGGAGAGAAAACATGTTTAAGGAAAGCCAATGACTTATGTTGTGATCGACGCCTGCATTCGATGCAAATACACCGATTGCGTCGAGGTCTGCCCGGTCGACTGCTTTTATGAAGGCAAGAATATGCTCGTGATTCACCCGGATGAATGCATCGATTGCGGGGTTTGTGAACCGGAATGTCCAGTTGAAGCCATCAAGCCAGATACTGAACCGGGATTGGAAAAATGGCTGGAAATCAATCGCGAATATTCTGAAATCTGGCCCAATATTACCGCCAAGAAAGAGCCGCCCCCAGAAGCCGATGAGTTCGCCACCAAGAAAGACAAATTCGAGGAATTCTTTTCGCCTGAGCCGGGTGAAGGCGACTGAAAGCAGGTTCTCATACCAAGAGAAGAACTTCTTATATTACAGGCCCGCAGGTATGGGCGGCAAAGGCAGTGTGCGAATCATCTGAATTGTTAACGCATCGTTGATAAGTCTTTTACTTCTGCAAAATTTGTGTTATGCTGTGACAGATTTGACACGGCAGGGAACCATCCATCTAAAGACGCTCCTCATAACCAATTAAGAGCGTCTTTTTTCGGTGCGTTTCTCAATGTAAACCTCCAGAACACATTGATCTGCGGCCATTTTCGCCCCAACCATGTGTGCTGTGAAGTTCATGATACAATGCGAGATGCATAAAGTGCCAAAGGTGTCAAACTAAAATTCAAACGGCTCAGGAAATGCCGACTGGCAATGATAAGGGATGCCGGTATCACCGATTCTCCCAAGGACCGGAACCCCAAACAAGAGTGAGACAGAAAGCGTATGGCTGCCAAAAAAACGATCAAACAGAGAAAAGGCTTCAAAACCGGCGAATACATCGTTTATCCCGCGCATGGTGTTGGTCAAATCACAGCAATTGAAGAAGAAGAAATTGCGGGCCATAAACTGGAATTGTTCGTAATTCATTTCGCCCCTGAAAAAATGACACTCCGTGTGCCTGTGACGAATGTCGATCAAGTTGGCATGCGCAAGCTCTCTCCCGCAGACACCGTCAAAAAAGGTCTTAATACCTTGAAGGGGAAGGCTCGGGTGAAGCGAACCATGTGGAGCCGTCGCGCCCAGGAATATGAGGCCAAGATCAATTCGGGTGATTTGATCTCCCTGGCTGAAGTCGTGCGCGATCTCTATCGCGGCGATACCCAACCGGAACAATCCTATTCCGAACGCCAACTTTATGAAGCTGCAGTCGAGCGGATGGCCCGTGAAATCGCAGCAGTGCAAAAGCTCGATGATGCTGGCGCAACCCAGAAAATCGAGCAAATTTTGGCAAAAAGCGCCAAAGCCACCCGTCGCAAGGCCGGAGATGACGACGCGAACGATGTTCAAGATCAAGCTGCCTAAACACTGGGAAGAATATCGTTAAGGCGTTACGTCACCCAACTCTTAACTTATGGTTTGGTATCAAGACATAGGCTTGAAACAGATAATAATTGAGCCTATGTCACGATACGAAGCCGGAGCGCTTTCCCTCTTTTGCCACGTGGTCCCTTTTTACTTTCCTC
>WGBT01000342.1 GCA_015494185.1 Hyphomicrobiales bacterium
CCGGTGTCGATCAGGTCCGCACTTTCGTGAATTTCTCCAAACCCTATCACGTCTTCGCTCTGGTGATCATGGCGGTGATCCTCTATGGCAGCTGGCGGCTCATCAAATGGCCTTGGCAACTGTTTCAGATGTTCAATCGCAAAGAGCCCGCCAGCCTTGCTTCCAACGAAGACAATGATGAAGACAATGAAAACAACGAAAAGCCCAGTTCTCCACAACAAGATTCCTCACCGCAAAGTTTCCTCCAACAAACCGCCTTAGAAAACTCGAATAAGCTTGAATAAGTTAGCGCCAGTTTCGTCATCTCGGCGGCTGCAGGGGATGCAAGGTAAGGTTGTTCTGCTTGGAGAACGCCATACCGGAAGCTTGCACGAGCTTGGCGATTTGCCGCAGCTGTTCCCTCAGGGGGCTGGCCGTGCGCCAAATCATGCCGATTGTCCGTGAGGGTTTGGGGGCAGGAAAGCGCGCCAGCGACACCTTGGCCGAACGTGTTTCCAAAGGAAGGGCCATCTCCGGAATCAACGTCACCCCAATGCCAGAGGCCACCATCTGAACCAATGTCGAAAGCGAACTGCCATCGAGCCATTCCCGCGGCCGTGTTGTCTGCATATTGCAAAAGGCCAGCGCCTGATCACGAAAACAGTGCCCCTCTTCCAAAAGCAACAAGCGCATGGTCCGCAACGTCTCAACACTTGGTACCGGCTGCCCCTCGTCTTCGCTGGGGCGCACCAGCACGAACTCTTCACGCAACAATGGCACCTCGGTCAAATCCGGCTCAGAAACCGGCAATGCCACAATCGCCGTATCAATCCGCCCTTCCGCCAGCTCATCGAGCAGTTTGCCAGTCAAGGTTTCACGAACGAAAATATCGAGCTCGGCATAAGTCTCATTGAGTTGGCGCAGCAGGGTCGGCAAAAAATAGGGGGCGATGGTGGGAATGATGCCGATCCGCAGCCGTCCGACGAGCTGATTGCGCGCGGTGCGCGCCAGATCCGCCAGCTCATCCACCGCCCGCAATATCTCCCGCGCGCGAGCGGCAAATTCCTCCCCAAAACTGGTCAACCGCAATTGCCGCGCGGTGCGTTCCAGAAGCGGCGCGCCCAAACCTTCCTCCAGCTCCTTGATCTGCATCGAAAGGGCTGGTTGCGAAATCGCACAGGCTTCCGCCGCACGGCCAAAATGGCGATATCGGGCAAGTGCCTGAAAATACCGCAATTGTTTGAGCGTCAGATGATTCATAAGCATGCCTTATATCAACAATCAGAAAACTTAACTTAAGCTAATGAACAGCGTTTGCTATAGAAGGTCAAGCGAGCTCCTTCGCGAAAGGGTCCCCCCAAACCTGACCCTTAAAAAAGAATCTGACCTCTACGATCTGAAAGGGAGGAAACTTATGGACGCAAGCAGATGTCCAGTTACCGGCGCCAATACCAAACTCGGCGCTCGCAATGTTCACGACTGGTGGCCGAACCAGTTGAATTTGAAAATCCTGGCCCAAAACTCCCCGATGGTGAACCCGCTGGGTGAGGCTTTCAATTACCGGGAGGAATTCCTCAAACTCGATCTTAATGCCGTCAAACAGGATCTGTTTGCGCTGATGACCGATAGCCAGGACTGGTGGCCCGCCGATTATGGCCATTATGGCCCGCTCTTCATCCGTATGGCTTGGCATGCCGCCGGCACTTACCGCATCGGTGATGGCCGCGGCGGCGCAGGCACCGGCAACCAACGTTTCGCCCCGATCAACAGCTGGCCGGACAATGTCAATCTCGACAAGGCACGGCGTCTGTTGTGGCCCATCAAGAAGAAATATGGCAACAAGATTTCCTGGGCGGACCTGTTTATTCTCGCAGGCAACTGCGCCCTCGAATCGATGGGCCTGAAACCGTTTGGTTTTGGCGGCGGCCGTGAAGACATCTGGGAACCGGAGATCGATATCAACTGGGGTCCTGAAACGGAATGGCTGGGCGATGAGCGTCATTCCGGTGACCGTGAACTGGAAAACCCGCTGGCGGCGGTGCAAATGGGCCTGATTTACGTCAACCCGGAAGGGCCGAACGGCAATCCCGATCCGGTCGCAGCGGGCCGTGATGTCCGCGAAACCTTTGCGCGGATGGCGATGAATGACGAAGAAACCGTGGCGCTGACCGTTGGCGGCCATACTTTCGGCAAATGCCATGGTGCTGGTGATCCTTCCCATGTTGGCCCCGAACCCGAAGCCGCCCCGATCGAACAACAAGGCCTGGGCTGGAAATCCACTTACAAGAGCGGCAAAGGGGCCGACCAAATCGGCAGCGGGCTGGAAGGTTCCTGGACGCCTACCCCGACCAAGTGGGACAACAGCTATCTCGATATGCTGTTTGGCAATGAATGGGAAGTCGTGAAAAGCCCTGCCGGGGCATGGCAGTGGACTCCCAAACAGACCACCGACAGCAATCAGGCGCCAGCAGCCGATGATCCCAACAAGAAGGTGCCGATCATCATGACCACGGCGGACATGGCGATGCGGATGGATCCGATCTATGAGCCGATTGCCCGCCGTTTTCATGAAAACCCCGATGAGCTTGCAGATGCCTTTGCCCGCGCCTGGTTCAAACTGACCCACCGCGACATGGGCCCCAAATCCCGCTATCTGGGCCCCGATGTTCCCGAAGAAGATCTGATCTGGCAGGATCCGATCCCGGCCCCGCCTGAAAAGCCGATCGATGCCGGGGACATCGCCACCCTGAAAGCCAA